>DCGL01000108.1:0-27582 GCA_002314565.1 Clostridiales bacterium UBA1779 | reverse complement strand
GTGTTTGTTTTTCCGGCATTGTTTTTCACTCAACTATTGTAAACCAATGCCGTTGCGTATATTCAGTACTCCAACGAATATACAATAACAACCCGAATCAACTATCCCGCCCGGCATATTCAATCCCAGTCCTCAACAAACAATCCCGCGAATAAACAATCCCCCGCGAAGGCAAAAACCTTCGCGGGGGATTGTTTATTCAGCTTTCAGAATCAGGCATTCTGCTTTGCAGTGCCGTTTTTCTTTTCGCCGTTTTCACCTTCATCTTCATCCTTCTTTTTCTTTGTGATGACGATGCAGATGACAATTGTTGTTGCGCAGAGGAAGCAGCAGATTACTACAATCCACCACCATGACCAGAATGAAGTCTTGCCGAGGAACATAAAGTCTGAGAAGTGAGTTGTATCGAATACAATGTATCCGTCCTCAACTCTTGTCTCAAAGAGTTCAATCTTTCCGTCTTCTGTCAGGTAAGCAACCTGAATCAGCTTGGCTCCGTAAAGCTCTCCGGGAATCATAATCTTTACGTTGTACACTCCTTCAAACTCAGTTACGACGTAATCGCCGCACATAAGCTTGATATCGAGAGTGAGCAGAACCTTTCTGCTCTTGACAAGAGCTCTGAGTTCTTCTTCTGTGGAATCAGCGAATTCTTCATCGGCATCGGAAGCGAAGAGCTCATAATCGGAAGTAATCTTCTTGATTGTGCTTTCGGTCTTTTCGACGTGTTCGGCAGTGATTCTGTAATCAGCGCCGAAGCCCTTCTTATTGGCTACGATTGCGAGAATTCCGCATTCTCCGTTCAGAGGATTGATGCTGGCCATATTGGCAGCCTTGATTGTGAAGTTTGCAATCTGAGTGAGTCCTTCGTATGCGCCGAGACCCTTGACAACTACTGTGGCAACACCGGTTTCGGTATTGTTTTCGTAGCTGAGCTCATAATCAACGCCTTCGGTCAGAACGACGCCGGCATACTTGATTTCGGGCTTGGGTTCGTTTGCCTTTCCGTTGTAGACAGCGGCTTCGATATCAGCGATTTCGAAGACGTTGGTGTTGGCAACGATGACGAAGCTTGCTTCAACCTTGCCTGCGTATGAGCCGATACCGTTGATTTCAACCTTTGCCGTGCCGATGACTGTGTTGTCCTTGTAGTCAACAGTATAATCTCTGCCTGCAAGAAGTATTACCTTACCGTTACGTACTGTTACGGCAGGAGTAATAGGCTTGCCTGTGTAGACCTGCTTTTCGATTTCGTCCACTGTGAAGCCGGAGACTCCGGAAATGGACTTGGCGGAAACGGTCAGAGTATATTCGGCAGAAGCAGACTCATAATCATGTCCTGCGGGGATGTAAACCTTGATCTTGGCAGTACCTGCACCAACGATTGTTACCTTGCCGAGAGCGTCGACAGTGGCAACGAAAGGATTGCTGCTTGAGTACTGAGGAATTGCTGACGTTGCGGGAGAAATTGTAAGTGCATTTTCGAATGCGCTGTCACCGTAAGTCTTTGTGATTGTCTCGGATGCGAACTTGGCTACGACGGCTGCGGGCTTGATTTCGTAAACGGCGCTTGCGATTGTTCCGCGGTAGTTTCCGATACCGGTGATTACTACTGTGTAAGTTCCGGCGCTGATGGCGGTTGCTTCCTTTCCGTCAACTCCGAATGTTCCGACAGTGTAATCCTTGCCGGCAACGAGCTTGGTGGAACCGTCCTTAACGGTGATTCCGGGGATCTGGGTCTTTCCGTTGAATACGAAGGAAGCCTTATCGAAGCTTACGGAAACTCTGTTCTCGTAAGCTGTGATTGTGAACTTGACTTCGCTCTTTCCGGAGTAATTGTTGATGTAATTAATCTTTACGCTTGCAGTTCCTGCATTTACATTGTTGACGTAAGTCAGAGTGTAATCTTCGCCTTCAACAAGAAGCTTAGAGCCGTCTCTGATTACAACAGCAGGAGTTACAGCCTTACCTGTGTAAAGCGTATTGCCGGAAAGTGATACTGTCAGACTTGAAATGCTCTTCGGGTTAACGTTTACTGAGTAAGTGGCAACTGCCTCAGTTGTGTTGGCACTTGCTGCGATTGTTGCGGTAATCTGAGCTGAGCCGAAGCCGACGATTGTGACGTTTCCGTCAGCATCAACGGTGGCTACTGCAGGATTGCTTGATGTGTAAACGACTGCTCCGTGCTCGGCAGCAGGAGTGATATTCAGGACGTTCGTAAACTTGTTATCACCGAAGTTCTTGGTTACGATGCTGTCTGTGAATGCAGCTTCAGTGGTAAGAGCCTTGATTACGTATGCCTGTTTTGTCAGCAGACCCTTGTAGTTGCCGCAGCCGATAATCTCAACTGTGTAGGTTCCGGCATTTACGGGATTTTCAACGATGTTGCCGTTGATGTCGCGGATAATAACCTTGTAGTCCTTACCCTCAACGAGAGCGGTTTCGCCGTCCTTGACGGAAATCTCAGGAATCTGCTTCTGAGTGTTGTAGATTGTTTCTCTGAAGGACAGGTCGATAGTGATATCGTTTGTCTTTTCAGCGATTTCGAAGTGAGCTTCGCCCTCACCCTTGTAATTGCCGATGAATTCAACCTTAACCGTGGCTTCACCGACGTTCGTGTTGTCAACGTACTTGACAACGTAGTCAACGTCCTTTGTGAGAACCTTGTCGCCATCCTTTACGATGACTGTAGGTTCAAGAGCATCACCTGTATAGGTTTCGCCGGTTATTACCTGGATTGCGGAGCTGTCGAGTGTCTTGGATGTGATTTCGAAGGTCTCAGAGAAGCTTCCCGTGTAGTTTCCGAAGCCTGTGTAAACGACTGTTGCGGTTCCTGTTTCAACGTTGTTGACGTATGTTACTACATAGTCAATACCTTCACAGAGAATCTTGTCGCCGTCGCGCAGACCTGCTTCAAGAGTAATCTGCTTGCCGGTGTAAATCATATCGGAAATACCCATTGCGGTAAGTCCTTCGATGCTCTTGCGGCCGATGTTTACTCTGTAGGAAGCCGTGCCGTCCTGATGATTTTCATCACCGTAAACGTATACCGTGATTACTGCGGAACCTGCGCCGACGATTGTGAGCTCGCCGTAAGGATCAACCGTAACAACGCTTTCGTTGCTTGATGTGAATGTTCTCAGTGCGTTGAAGCTCAGGTTGAGCTTGTTTGCGGGAATCTTCATGCCGGAGGAATAAATCTCGCTGATTACTTCTTCGGCAAAGTCAACGTTGTTGTGAACCTTGGAAATTACGAATACAACTGATGCGAAGCTTCCTGTGTAATTGCCGCAGCCGTTTACATAAAGTGTGTAAACTCCTGCTGCAACGGGAGCGCTTACGACTTCGCCCTTGCTGTTCTTGTAGGAGACCGTAAAGTCAACGCCTTCAACAAGGATATTGTTGTTTTCTTCGTCTGTTACGGAGATAACAGGATGCTGTGCAAGACCGCTCCAGATAAATCCGGTTGCGTTGGTATCAACACAGATACCCGTCTTTTTGAGGATTGCGAAGTTGACGTTTGCGCTGCCTGTGTAATTGCCCTTGAACGTGATTGCGACGTTGGCGTTTCCGACCTGAACGTTGTTTGAAAGCTGTACGTCATAATCAACACCGCGGGTCAGAATCGTATCGCCCCAGTATACGTAAATTGTAGGATTGATTGCAAAGCCGGTGTATGTTCTGGGACTGATGCCGTATACGTTGGATTCATTAAGCTGTCTCTGAGTAATTGTGAAATCAGCGTATGCCGTGCATCCGTTGTATTCAGCTGTCTCGAGGACCTCAGCCTTGACTGTGTACTGGCCGCAGTTTTCAGGAACTTCTTCTGTGAAGCTGTTGGTTCCCTTTACAGCATATGTGTAAACGATTGTTCCGTATGTCGCAGTGGCGGCAGGAGCAACAGGCTTTGCGCCGTATGTCCAGCCGGGAATTGACAGAGCGGTGATTTTGTTGTTGGAGAACTGTGATACAGTGTAAGACTTAACGGCTTCAAGTGAAGTATACTCGGCTGTTCCGGGTACCGTAACCTTCATATACCATGTGCCGATAGCCTTGATGATTGTATCTGTTTCGCCCTCTGTGCAGAGGCTGTTGGTGTAGTAACGGATAACGGGAGTACCGAACTTGGAAACTCCTTCGACAGGGGTTGATGCGGCAGAGCCGTAAGTCCATCCGTCAATAGCGGGCTCGATGTACCATTCGTTCGTTCCCTTGGAAACCGCGTAGGACTTGACAACGGAGAGTCCGGTGTATCCTTCGGCTCCGGCAACGGTGACCTTCATATACCAGGTTCCGATATCTGTGGGTCTTACGTTGGTTTCGCCTGTCGTGCAAGCGGAATTGCTGTAATACTTAACAACAGGAGTACCAAACTTTGGAACACCGATAACGGGAGTTGCAGGAGTCTGGCCATAGGCCCAACTGCTGATTGAAGGCTCTGTTACCCATCCGTTTGAACCTGCTGTTACCGTGTATTCGATAACCTTTTCGAGTGCGTTGTATCCCTCTGCTCCTTCTACCGTAACAACCATATACCAGGTTCCGGCGGCTGTAGGTCTTACAGCGGTCTTGCCGGTATTAACGGTTGCACTTGTGTAGGAAGAATAGAACCAGACAACGGGAGTGCCGTACTTGGACTGTCCGATAATGGGATCGACGGCGCTTGAACCGTAGCTCCAGCCGCTGATTGAAGGCTCAACAATCCATATGTTGGTATCAGCCGAAACAGTATAAGCAATAATGTCAACAAGTCCGTTGTAGTTTTCGGTTCCGTCAACCGTAACCTTCATATACCAGGTTCCGATAGCAGTAGGTCTTACTGTCGTTTCGCCCTGCGTGCAGGCTGCGTCTGAATAGAACTTAACTACGGGTGTACCGAATTTAGGAGTACCGATTACAGGGGTGATGGCGCTTGAACCGTAGGTCCAGCCGCTCATTGAAGAGGAGCTTACCCAGTAGTTATTTGCAGCTTCAACCTTGTATTCAATCTTCTTGAAGAGTGAGTTGTAATCGTCTGTTCCCTTAACCGTAACAACCATATACCAGGTTCCGACTGTTGCAGGTCTTGCAGCGGTCTTTCCGGTATTCGTCGTTTCATCGGTGTAGGAAGAATAGTACCAGACAACGGGAGTTCCGTACTTGGACTGTCCGACAATGGGATCGACGGCGCTTGAACCGTAGGTCCAGCCTGTGATGTAAGGAGTTACAATCCAGTAGTTTGTATCTGTGGATACTGTGTAAGGAATCTTCTGTTCAAGTCCGGAATAGTTGGTCGTTCCTTCAACCGTGACCTTCATATACCAGGTTCCGATACCTGTAGGTCTTACAATCGTTTCACCCTGAGTGCAGGCTTCGTCGGAATAGAATCTGACAACAGGAGTACCGAACTTGGCTGTACCGATTACGGGAACGATAGCACTTGAACCGTACTTCCAGCCTTCCATAGCGGAAGAGGTGACCCATTCGTTCTGTGCCTTTGCGATTGTAAACGTTTCGGTTCTGAATCTTGCGTAATCACCCATACCGACGACGGTAACCTTACCGATGCCGGCATAGACGTTTTCTGAGTATACGAGTTCGTAATCAACACCCTCTGTAAGTACTACTGAGCTTGAACCGATGATGTCTCTTACGATAACTGAAGGAGTCTTGTGTGTTCCGTCATAAACAGAACCGGAAGAAATCTCAACAGTTACCTGAGGATCGTTGATATTTCTGTAAGAGTAAATCGAATATTCTGAGAAGTGCGTGGTCGAGAATACAAGGTAGTCTCCGAATCTTGAGGTTTCAAGGACTTCAACGCTTCCGTCAGCAGCGAGGTAAACGACCTGAAGGTTTGTTGCCTTTCTCAGATAATCGGGAAGCAGAATCTTTACTGTATAGACGCCCTTGTAGTTTGTAACGATGTTATCGTTTTTATCCCTGAGCGTGATATCGAGTGTGTATCTGTATGCACCTTCAAGAGCGATTTCCTTCAGTTCTTCAGCAGACATACCGCTGTAGATGAGAGTTGCTTCGGATGAGAAGAAGTTACCGCTGCTTCTAATGGCTTCATCGAGAGCAGAAGAGGAAACCTTGATATCGATATAAGATCCGGGCTCAAGACCTTCGTCATTGGCAACTGAACCGGTGTTTTCTTCAGGTTCGCCGTCAATAACGTTTACTGTGTAACGGTAGGTATATCCCTTATAGTTCTTTGTATCAGCAACGTTTACCGTGATTTCAACCGATCCGGAAGATACAGCCGTAATCACACCGTTCTGAGAAATTGCTGCAATTGCGCTGTTGCTTGACGTGTACGTTACGACAGGACCTTCCTTAAGACCCATGGCGATGTTGCTGATTCTGTCGTTTACGGTAAGGCTGCCTCTGATGGTTGTTTCCATCAGGATTTCCTGACTTATGGGAGTAATTGTAAACGTTCCGCTCTCACGTATTTCAGCGAAGGCACCGCTTCCGATGACTGAGAAGCGTGCAGTACCGGCGTTTACGTTGCTGCCGAAGATGATTCTGTAATCGATGCCGGAGCTGAGAACGATGTCTCCAACCTTTACTTCGATTTCAGGTTCAATCTCTGAACCGGTATATGCAACGGAGCTTGAGCCTACCGTGACTGTTACGGTATTCAGCTTCCATGCTGCAGCAAACAGCATCGTTGAGGTGATTTCGGTTCCGGCCCATTCATCAGCGGAGCGAGTCTCGTCTGTTGAAAGGTTGGTCCATCCGAGGAAGGTGTATCCCGTGCGTTCAACTGTCGGGAAGTTTTCAGCTTTGAGAAGAACGCCGTCAGTACGTGTGATGGATGAGCTTCCGGTCAGAGTTCCGGAATTTGCGCCGAATGTCAGCGTGTGCTTTGCTCTTGCAATGATTTCAGCCTCAACAGTGCATACGAAGTCATTGTATTCACCGTTCGGGTCGGAAATCTTTACCATAATTGAGCTTGTTCCGGCAACTGCGGATGAAGGAACTTCCGAAGACCAGGTCGTACCGTTGTCAAGACTGTACTCTGTCTTCAGAACGTATCCTGCGGCAGGAACTGAAATTGAAACGTTAACGAGCTTGATAAGCTCGAACTTGCCTTCCTCGCGGGCGGAAGTGAGCTTCTGTGTTCCGACGAAAGGAGTTACCGATGCGATGATTGAGCCGGCAGCGGCAATAGCGAGGTCGTAGTGCTGTTCTGCCGTATCGATAATGTAATTCTTGCTGTCAGCAAAGCTTACGTATATACTTACGACACCTGTTGTCTTGGGTGTTACAAGTCCGCTTGAGTCTATGGAGGCAATGGCATCGCTTCCGATTGTCCATGTGATTGTACCGTCGAAGGCATTGCCGTTTTCCGTTGACATTTCACGGCCGCTTAACTTGTTTGTAAGAATAATTGAGTTCTTATAGGTTTCGCCGAAGGTTGTGGTCTTTGTTCCTTTACCATTTGACCATGCGAATGAGAAGTGAACGGGAACAACGGTATAAACGCTGTCAACCGTTGTGATGTCGTAGTTTCCTGTCTTGTCAATTCCGTTGCTCATTGTTACGGATGTGATAAGAATTGCCGTGCTTCCGACATCGGTATTTCGTGCGATGGCGCTTGAGTAAACGATAACAATCTGATCACCGTTCTTCAGCATACCCTTTGTAATCTTATAGGTGAACGGAGCGGGATTATCATCATAGTATTTCGTAAGAGCATCTGCTGTGATTGTGATTGCTCTCTTGGATACCGTGTATGTACCGTTCTGAATTGTAACGTTGTAGTTGCCGTAAATTCCGCTGCTTGCAACGATGGAATAATCTCCGACTGTTGACTGTGAGCTTGCGTTGATTACAAACGTACCGGACTGTGCAAGGTCCTCGCGGATCTTTGCGATTTCGCCCTGAGCGATTGCATCGGAATTTACACCCTTCATAGCTGTCAGAGTTACGTCTGTCATATCGGGATTATCGCCGTAGATTTCTCCGGCATCGCCGATAATAAGCGTAATGACTCTGGGAGTGATGGTATAAGTTCCATTTTCAAACGTTACGGTATAGTTCTTGTTGTTGTACGTACCGGTAATGGCTGTGCTTCCGACATTGATGCCGGCAGCCTTTTCAAGCACTACCTTGAGTGAACCCTTGTCATCCTTTACTCTTTCATTGTTCTGGATAGCTCCTGATTTTACCGTCCAGTACGTTGAAGAAGAGGAAGTCTGGCGTCTGTTGGTCCAGGGTTCTGCATTGTTGTATTCGTGAGTCTGATCCTTGATTTCGATAACGATGGGTCTTGCAGTAATTGTAAGAGTGTTGGTTGCAACGGAAACATCGTAGTTGGTGTTTGCCGCATTGACCTTTGTCTTATTTATGCTGTAAGTGTAAGTTCCGACGTTTTCGCCGGTCGTTCTTGTAATTTCGACGTCAAGAAGAGCCTCGGAACCAACCATTGAACCTGCCGTGAACGTGTATCCCGTAGCGGGATCCGCATCACCGTAAACCTTGGTCAGTGCATTCGGCTTTATGGTGACAGCCTTCTTTGTTACGGTAATAACCGCATTCATGGAAGCAGGAGCATAATAGTTGGAAGAGCTTGTGGTAAATGTTGCGATAACGGCATGTGAACCGACGTTCTTCTGTGAGCCGTCATAGTGTACAACAACCTGAATTCCATCGGAACCGGTGGGAAGAGTTCCGCCGATAACGATTGTCTGATCCTGACCGTTGTAAATACCGCTTGTGCTTACGAAGGTGATGCCGCTCATATTATACTGAGCCTTATCGATAGTATACTTGACTTCGCGTGTTCCGGTGAAGTTGCCTGTACCGGTAAGAGTCATTGTATGTTCGCCGGCAAGTATTGCGGAGTTGCCGGTTGCGGTGTAGGTTACGTCAAGTCCGTCAATCTTCACGGATGTGATGGACTGTGTCTGTTCCTTTCCGTTGTATGTAAGTGCCTTGCCGAGAACGACGGCGGAGCTTGCGATATTTTTCTTTGCAATGTTTGCTGTGTTGTTTACGGGCTGAGACAGTGAGTAGTTTTTCTTGTCTGCGCCGGAGATGGCGTAGCCGGAGTAAGAAACCGTCTTTCCGTTGGCAGCATTTGCATCGGAGAATTTTGCAGAAGCCGATGAAGTTACAAGGGTGATATCATCACCGGCAATTACGCCGACGAGTGAACCGTATGCCTTGAACGTTGCATTGGCTTTTCCGTCATAAGTCTTGTTGTTTGCAATTGCGCCGCTGATAACGAGTGAAGCCTTGGTGATAACGCCGTTGGTAATTTCAACAACGTCTTCGCTTGCCTTCAGCGTGCTGTTCTTGAACAGATAGTTTTCAAGCAGAGCGGAGCTCTTTGCGGCAATTGTATAGATTACCGTAATGCTCTTTCCTGTTCCTGCATTCTTGTCATTGTAATGAGCGACGGCACTTATGTCGAATTCGCTGTTGACAAGAGCTGTCTGTGATGCATTGCCTGCAACTGAGATTGTCGGGTTGGAGACAACGGCAGAGGACGATGCGTCATAAACCTTTTCTGTAGTAATCGAGCTTGAAAGGATTACGCTGATGCGTGAAATAGAAACTGTTACCGTACTCTTTGTATCTTCGTAATCGTTATAGCTGATTGTGTAATAGTAGGTCTTGGAATCGCCGTAATTCTTTACGTCAGTGATTTCGTTCTTTCTGTCAGAATCAGAATAGAACTTGACTGTGTAACCTGTAATTACGTTTCCGTCAATTCCCTTAACAACAAAGGTTGCGGGAACATGCTTCTGACCGTCATACGTTCCTGTGTATGCTGTTGCAGTTACGTCAAGTCCTGCCTTGCCGATAACAACCTTGGCAACAACCGAGGCACCGAGGTAATAATCGTTTTCAGCAACTTCAGCCTTTACGTAGTATGTACCGGAAGAAGTGGGGGCAGTCTTTCCGTCAGTTCCGACAGCGGATACCGTGCAGGAGCTGTTTACCCAGTATGTGTAAGTGATAACTGCAGAGGATGCGGGATTTGTTCCTGTTGTGACGTCGCCGGTCTTTATGGCGCTTTCATTTGCAGGAATTACCATTGCCTTGTTGGTGAACGTCTTGTTGGCAAGAGCACCGATATCGGCAATACCTCCGGAGGTCGTCTTTCCGCCGAAGCTAAGTTCAATCTGCTTCTTTGCGATTGTAACCTCAGGTGACTTTACGGATACTATTTCGTAGTTGTCCTTGTCGGCACCTGTCATTGAAATCACGTATGTCTCAACTGATGCAGAATATTTACCCGGCTTTGCGGAGGAAATTGTTCCGACCTGATTGTTCAGAAGCGTGAACGTTACGCTGTCAGTTACCGAGCTGTCATTTACGCACAGACCGTCAGATGAAACGGGAGTTCCCGTCAGAGCGACGCTGAGTGTATTGTCATAAATGCGTCCGCTTGCATTGATACCGTTGATAACGACCGACTTCTTGAGTATCGTACCGTCCGTATATGTTGCAGTGTAAACGTTTCCGTTTGCTGCGAGCGTTGATGCATCGGCTGCAACAACTTTATAGTTTCCGGCGTCGGCACCTGTGCCGAAGTTAAGAGTATAAGTTACCTTAATTGTCTTATCTGCACCGGCAGCCTTGTTGAGATATGCTGCGCTTACTGTGAGCGTGACGTTTTCACCGTTCTGTACACCGATGATGGCAGAGGATACGACCTTTGCTGCAAGCTTTGCGTCGTAAGTCTTGGACTTTTCGACAGTGCTGCCCACAGTGATTGTGGCCTTGCTGATTGTTACGGTAATCTTTTTGTTATTTTCGCCGAAATAATCGCAATCCTCATGGTCATCAGCCGTAATCTTTACCCAGTAGGTATAGGTTCCGGCATCCTTCAGTGTCAGAAGTCCTGTTGTGATGAGCTTGTTTGCGGAGTATCCGTAGGCAAGTTTCCATACAGCCGAACTGTTTTCGGGTCTCTCTGCGTTTTCAACGTAGGGAGCAAGATAAATTTTTGCATTTGCAGAAGAAGTGATTTCCTTATGGTCCTTGTTTTCAATAAGGTCACTGAGCACCATGGCTCCGGAAATAACGGCCTTTGACGTTCCGTCGTAGGTTCTGTTGTATGCTGTTATGACAGATTTTGCACCGAAAATACCCGTTGCCGTGACAACAAGCTTCTTGATTTCAGTCTTTGACTCGTAGTTGGAAGAACCGGCATAAACAGCCTTGACGTAATACGTACCCTGTGATGTTGGAGCTGTTTCGGGATGTCCTGCTACGGCAGCTGTCGAACAGCCTTCTTCATTATAGAACGTATAACTGATAGCTGAAGAATTCAGATCCTTAGAAGCCAGAAGCTCGGCAGGAGTTTCTTTGCCCCAAACCTTGATGTTGTAATATCCGAGTTCGACAGGAGCCCCGGACCAACCGGCCTTAAGTGTTCCAACCCAATCGAAATCAACTATTGCCTTATTAATCCGAACTGTTACTGCGTTTCCGCCTGTAACCTCATAGTTTCCGGCCTTCGCTCCCTTCAGGGTTGCCGATGACCAGACGACAATAACTGCTTTGTCGGAAGCACTGTAGTTTACGTCGGTTACAATACCGGTTGTCGGTATGTAAGCAATCTGTACTGCTGAGGAATCGGCGCTGATAACACCGTTGAGTGTAGCAGTTGAAGTTACAAGGTCGACCTTGTTCGTACCGTCATAAGTACGTGTGAGTGCCGTGATGTTACTCAGTGTCAGAGCAAGCTTGGTAATTGAACCCGAGAAGGATTCACTTGCCGTAATTGCAGTTGCACCGACAGTAAAGCTCTTCCTTGTCGATGTTCCCGCGGTGTAGGTATAGTTGGAGGCATCTGCACCGTTGGCAAACGTCATATTGTAAGTTACGGTAATGGTTGTAGCGGCAGAAACCTCGGTTGAGTTGTATTCGGCAGTGGCTGTTGCCTGAATCTGTTCGGATTTGACAGCTCCGCTTACGACAACCGTACCAGTTACAGTTGCAATGAGATTACCGTTATAAACCTTTGTCGTTGCTACGTCGGGCTTTGTGATAGTGACGTTCTTTTTGGAAATCTTTACGGTGAATTCGCCCTTTGCATCATCGTAGTTGGCAGTACTTACGGTGTAGTAGTAAGTACCTGAAGAACTTACGTTCTTGACTGCGGTGATTTCATTCGTTCTTGCGGAATCACTGTAGAACTTGGCTGTGTAATTTGTAATTACGCCGTCAGCAGTCGTTCCCTTGACTTCCTTTATCATATCGGCGAAGTTATGCGCATCCCCGTCGTAAGTCCATTTGGTCTTTGAAGCGTCAAAGTTTACGCTGAGACTTGTTGAAGTCTTTACGGTTACGGTAACAATTGCTGACTGAGCACTTGTATACTCGTCGCTGCCCGCATAGCTTACCTGCAGATAATAAATACCTGATGATGTGGGAACGGCAGGAGCTGCATCTGTTCCGAGAAGTCCGGACAGATTGCCTGCGTTATTTGTCGTATAGAACTTGTATACAAGCTTTGACTTTTCAGAGGCAAGGTCTGTTGCAACACTTGCGGCATCTGTGTTATACGTTGCAGCCTTTGTCTTAAGAGTTGCAAGGTTGTATCCTGTGATTGCATTACCTGTATACGTGTATTCCGCCGGAATGCTTGTTGTAACAATTTCAACTTCTCTGTCGGAAATTGTGACCGTCGGGAAGTTTACTGTTTTGATTGTGTAGTTGGTCTTGCTGGTACCTGAAGAAGCAACGGCCTTGAACATACCGGTATAATCGCTGCTGTAATTATAGGAGCCGTTGACGTAAGCCGCGATGACTTCGTCACCGGAAATAGCGGATGAAAGCTGTCCCTTTACGTAATCGTAAATTGAATAAGTAACGTATTCGCTTCCGATAAAGCCTTCAACAGTAATGGAAGAGCTGTCAATATTGACAAGCTTAGTTCCGTCATACTGACGTGCAATTCCGGCAATGCCGCTGACAGTCAGTTCTTTCGGAATAACTGTTGCCTTATACGTTGTGGTATCGGTAAGGGCACCCTCGTTGTCAAGTGACTCTCCGTTGAACAGGTAGTTCGATTTATCAAACATATTCTGTCCGCCGACCTGATAAACGATGGTTACCTTGCCTTCTAACTGAACGTTTGCGCCACCGTTCAGTGTAGCGGAGGCCAGTACGCCGGAAATCTCATGTCCGACAACACCGTTGCACTCTGCGATGGCAGCAGAGGCAGTTGCCTGCCATAAAGCAAAGCCCTTTTTGTTGTAAAGCTTGTCTGTTCCGTCATACTGTCTTTCAAGAACGATGGAATTATCTGCCGACAGCAGTACGTTAACCTTGTTAACGGTTACGGTCAGAGATCTTGTTTCTGTATTATAGTTCTTTGAACTTACTCTGTACCAGTAAGTTCCGCTTGAAGATACGTTCTTAATGGAAGGAGCAGTTGTTGACCATCCCGTAAGTGTTGCTTCAGGCTGTGTTTCCGTAGCTGAAGGATAGAATTCAATCCAGTACGCTCCGACGGCAGCAGAAGAATCGGCAGCCTTTGTCAGGTTCTGTCCGTTTCCGCTTACAACTATTCCGCCAAGCAGTTCGGCAGCGTAGCTGTCATAGTATTTTTCGACGTTGCTGACACCGTTAATTGTGAGTGCAGCTGCACCGACAGCGAATTCAAAAGGAGCAGAATAGTATTCGAGATAGTTGTCATCCCCCTTATACTTTGCGACAACCCAGTATGTGCCGACATCGACGGGCTGAGTCTCAGTATAAGTATCATCGTGATTCTGAGCTGCGCTGTAATCAGTATAGAACAGAAGATCACAGTTGTTGTTTGCACCGACTGTTGTGATTGACAGCGGAGTAAGCACGCCATTGAGAGACACAACGCTTGTGCCTGTTACGTTTGTGGTGAACGTATATACGGCATTTCCCGTATATGCGGCTGTTGATCCGACAAGTGCGGAGGATACTATGATATTCGGTCTTGCCTTGCTGATTCTGACCGTGATGGTGCAATCGGCAGCACCTGCGTTGTCAGTTCCGTCTGTATGAACGCTGACAACAGCGCCATCCGTCATCTTACCGAAGGCAAGAGTGAGAAGTGAACCCTCAGTAAGCTTTTCAATTCTGGCGTTGACCGGTGCACCGGGCTCGTTGATATTTCCGTCATAAGTGATGGATACAACGGATTCCTTATCGAATTCTCCCGTTACGTTGAGCTCGAGAGGAAGGTCGCCGAGATTTGCATCAAGATAATAATTTGAACCGGATTTTGTCAGTGTGGGAAGAGCGTTCTGGTTTACCTTTTCAACACTGATTCCCTGCTCTGATTTTGTAATAACAAGAGCGAGAGTTGCCTGGTTTACAGACTGATAGTTATCGCACTGTTCATCGATTTCAACGACGTATACGTACGTGCCGATATCCGTAAATCTCGGGGCAGTCTGAGTTCCGGCATCGTTTGTATCTATTCTGTATACCGTCTGTTTAACTGTTGTTTCATTTCCGCTGGAATCGGTTACGGTTACGTCTTCCTCGCTTGAAACAGTCCTGTAATATCTGAGAATTATGTCAGACTCTGATACGGCAAACGGCTGATCTCCCTTTAAGTAGCTTACATCCGGCAGACTCTGCTGTTTACCCGTATAAGGCTTTTCTGCGCTTGAATTTACTTCAGACGCAGCACTTACAAGGGTGAGATTTGCCTTTGTAATCTGGAAAGTTCCGGTTGCATAGGCATATCCGGATGAGCTGACTTCAGCAAGGACGTAGTTGTCGTCCTTAAGCTTGGCTTTGATTTCAGCCTTTACAGTGTAAAGGCCTACGTTTGTCGGCATTTCGGAAAGCTCGGTCTTACCGTTGTAGTATTTGTAAACAATGCCTGAAGTGTTCTGAATGAATACGTTTCCGTTTGAGTTTACCATAGTCCAGGTTCCTGAAAGAACCGGAGCTTCAGAGTAAGGCTGTCCATCGTATTCCTTATTCGGGAGAGTTATTGTCGGATTCTCAAGAATTCCCTGAGTAATCGTCCACTCTCCGAGATTGACTATTGAGCTTGAATCTGTATTTCCCTGATTCGGCCACATCATGTTCTGTGTATCAAGCAGACCTGAGAAGCCTTTCATCTTTGAAGTGGTAATAGTGTAAGTTCCTTTATTCAGAGCAGTACCGTAAATCAGCTGATAAAGCACCTGCCAGTCGGTACCGTCGTAAAGCTCGACGTTAATTCTGTCCGGGTTTTCACTATCCTGTGTCGTGCGGTAATCACCGGCCTTGGCATTTCCGGATGAATCAACCGTATTTACCGATGCGAGAATAAGAGGAGTCTGATAGAAACCGTTGTATGTGACGGTTCTCTTTGTTTCATCAACAGAGGGGACTCTGACCGTCATCTTCTGGATGGTCCAGTAAGAATTGGCAATACGGTTGCTTTCGTTTTGTCCCAGCCAATAATAGTTATCGTCTGTAAGTGTCAGAACAACAGTATAAGTACTGGCTTTCTTTGCGGTGTTGGTTCCCGAGATATTGTATCTTGCATCAGATTCAAATCCCGTCTTTTCTGTTCCGTCATACTCATATGAATTGCCCTGAGGAATGGCAAGAGCAGCCTTGTCGATATTAACGGTTACATAGAAGGTATAAGAGGTCCCGTTGTTCCCTGAATAACCTGCATTTGTTACTATTACCTGATAGTAATAAATACCGGCATTTGTGGCAATTTGGGAATATGTATCCACATTGCGCAAGTCTTTAAAGATGTCGAGACCGGAACCCGGAGCAGACAGAGTCTGCGCATTGTGGTAAGCATTCGTACCTGTTGTTGCAATTCCTGAGGAATCATCAGTTGTCCATCTCGTTACCTCAATGCTTGAGCTTGCGGGAATGTCGGTCAGAACGAAGCCGTGTGCGTTCTTGTCATAAACGACATTGTCGGCAATTGCATCAACAATATCAAGAGACGGGGTCTGAAGCAGGAACTGATGACTGAGTGTGACAACCGCGTCTTTTCCGTCAGGGCTTATTTCAATGGATTTTACCGAATAACCCGATGCAACTTTTGTAAAGTCTGAAACGTTGTCAATTCCGCTTGTATTGTACGTACCGTCCGCCCAATAAACGGAAGAAGAATTTGCAGCTCCGGCAACAAGGTCATATACGGAATTCTTATACGTTACCGTGTAAGTAACGGTACCCGTAAGAGAAGTCGTCATTGCTGCTATTTCGTTAAATGTCTTCTCGTCGTCTCCGTCATAGTATTTGTCAGGCTGACTGCCAAAAGAAGTAACACCTGTGGGAAGGTTGGATATTCCGACGTGCTTTCTGGTAACAGCCGTACTTTGCTTGAGGTTGGTCATCGCGATGCTCTCAATGCTGAGCTCAACACGTGATACCTCAATCGGAATATTCAGTTCAACGTTCTTGAAAACGTCGACTCCGTTGCCGTTGTTCTTATAGATACCGACGTAGTTGCGGACTCCTTTTGTGCCTTCAAGAGAAGTTGAGGGGTCTGCCCAGCCGAGATTCTTCAGCTCAAGATAAATATCTACAAGCTGCTGGTCGGAATTTCCCTTCAGATTTGTCGGCAGGTATGCAACTCGGTAGGGGTAAGTCTCGGTGTCAGTGAGCACTTCGTGAGTATCACGGTAGCATTCGTACTCGATATATACCGGGACGTAGTTGTTGAAGGGGGAAGTAAAGATTTCGGTGCCCTGGGTTCCGCCTACGTTTGAAACCGTGATTGAGCTGCTGTTTACGGAACCGATAATACGTCCGAAGAATTTCGACGAATATCCTGCCTTTTCAGCCTCATCGAGCTTATTGTATTCACTTACAGTGAGATACATCGTACCGCGGTAGGTCGGATTGTAGTTGTCCTTTTCTGCTTGCCCGAGCTTTCCGTAAGCAAAAGCATTTATGAAATCACCTGTTGTTTTATGCTTGTACCAGATGAAGAAATTGGACTTCAGATCTTTACCGAGGGCATTGTACTTTGTCGCTGTGATTTCAACGTTTTCCTTGTAATACAAAGTACCTGCATAATATTCGTGATTGAGGCACTCGGAATTTTCAATTTCCGTAATAACGATGGCTCCCGACTCGACACAGGCTTCGGTTGAAAGAGTGCCTGAGGAATTGACAAGAGCGTAACCGTCTGCATCAACGCCGAATTCCTGTGTTACGTGACCGCGCAGACAATGCTTTTCGGCATATTCACCGTAGACGCAGTTTGCATAGTTGAACACTTCATTGCTGTACATATGGCCGAGTATCGGCTTTTCAATAATAAATTGGAATGTTGTACCGCCGGTAAGGCTGTCTGAACCTTCAATCAAGTCAAGCTGATATAAAAATCTGCCTGACTGAGTACAGGTTGAATATGTCTGGCTAATCAGTGTGGTTGTATAAGAGTTTCCTCTGTAGTAGTTATAATCATTTATAAATTTGGTAATCGGTCCGTTCTCGGGATCTGTATTGCCCAAATTAATAGCCAATCCGTGCTTGACCATAATTATGAACTGTGTACCGTCAACATTTGTCAGAATCAGGGGGTCTTTAACTGTAAAGAAAGTATCCTGAGCACTGTGACCGAAAGCATAATAACCGACAGTCAGTTTGCTTTTATCTTTTACACCAAGCAGATTCAGCTGTTCCAGGCTCATCTGATACTGGAAAGCATATTCACCGAATGTTACTTTTGAACCGGAAATTGATACTTCCTTCAGAGTCTGGTATGTCGGATAATTCAGAGTATAGCTCTGATCATCGGCGATAACCTTTGCCGCATAGCTTGAACTGCAAGAAAACGCATAAGAACCGATAGTTGTAGTTTCGGCATTGATTTCAAGCTTTTCAAGATATCTGTTATTGTAGAACGACTGATAACCGAGCGAAACAGTACCCGTTGCGGCAATTTCAAGTGTGCTGATGAGATTATTCTCGAAAGCATAAGAACCGCAGGTGAAATTGTTCTGTGCAAGAACTTTAAGGGATGTAAGACCTATACTTGCAAACGTTGCATTTCCACCCGATGTGGACACAATATTGGGCAGCACAATCTCGTTGATGGTTCCCGCAGCATAGAAGGCATAATCGCCGTAACTGTTAACCGTTGCCGGGAATTCAACTGAGGAAAGATACTGTCTGTAGAAAGCATAGGCTCCGATTGTAGTGCAGACACTTCCTGTTTCAAACGAAACCGATGTCAGCTTACGTGAAGGTGTACCGTTGACGTTCCAGCCGCTGACATACCATCCGCTGACTCTGTTGTTTCCTTCCGGAAGATAGGCTGAGAATGCATAGTCACCGATAGTAACTACATTCTTCGGAATGATTACGCTTGTAAGCCCCGTTCTTGCAAATACACCTCTTGAAAGTTCGGTAAGAGAGGTATCGGCAAGATTGGCAGTTGCAAGGGATTCGCAGTCAGAGAAAGCGAGTGTCCCTATTGAAGTGGTTGTTGCATCAAATCTCAGGCCCTTAAGCTTCAGATTACTTCTGAACGCATAAGCGCCGATAGTATTTACACCGCAAAGGTCGAGGTAATCTTTTCCTTCGGAAGATTCCAGACTCTGGCATCTGTCGAAGCAGAGTTCACCGATATCAATATTGGTACCGAAGTCAAGATACTTAGCATTGTAGCAGTAATAGAATGAATATCTTCCTGTCCGTACGTTATTGCCGAACTTAATTGTATTGATTTTGTACGAATAAGAAAAATGATGCTCGCCTGTAAACGTCAGGTTATTGGCAAATGAAATATATTCAACACGATAGACGTTGTAGAATGCGTGATCCTTAATTTCGGCACGGTTATCTTCAGCACCTGAACCGACATATATTCTCTTGAGCATATCGCAGTCGCAGAAAGCATATGTACCGATGCTCTTGAGAACAGCGCCCGGGGCGGTAGCAATACCTGTTCCGCCGTAAAGATTTCCGTCACTGTCAACAAGTGTTCCTATGAACTTTGAACAAATATTGTTCCCATCATAGAAGGCACTGTTTCCGATTGTTTCAACATATTCAAGGTTAATTGTGTACAATTCGCCGCATCCGGCAAACGCTCTTGCACCGATTGTTTTGACTGAAGATGCAAGGCGTACATCCTTCAGAATTGTCTGACCGGCAAATACGTTTGCACCTATCCCTGTAACACCGTCAAGAATGTATACTTCACCCAGTTTACCTTCAAAGACTGATTCATATGCAGTCCAGTTATCAGGTATGGCTCCGCTGCTGCCGACCTGCTTGGGCTTGATAATCATACCGTAGGTCCAGGCAGACGGCTTCGAGCTTACACCGTAGCCATAGTAGATCCATTCAAGATCAGTACCCGGGATGTCATAGTTTACAGTGGGGTCTATTGCACTGTAAGTATAAACACCTCTGGTGAATGTTCCGGATACAGTGCCACTGTTGATGACAATCTGTTCAAGTTCATTCGAGGCATCCAGTGTTGCAACAGGAGCGGTCCACGAGACTTCATTGTCTGTCGGTACCGCCGCAGCACTTGCCGGGAAACTGATGAGCCACAGCGGGCAGACTCCGGCTACCATTATGACAGCCAGAAATACCGCAAGACTCTTCTTCAGAAAAGTTTTCATACCTTCTCCTTTTTGCCGCATTTTTTACGGCATATATATTAGTATTTTTTATCAGCACTTACTGAAAATATTTTTAACAAAATTATCCACATTTTTTGATTTTTGTGGAAAACCCCGTGATATATGATGACAAAAAGACCAAGTCCCCTCAGGGCATCGGCCGGAAAATCGAATATAAATTCCTGATTACTGAATATCCAATGAACAGATTGCATAAAGATGCATTTTACGAAAATAAAGCACTATTTTTCAGCCTAAAGTTAGTAGTATTATACTCTTTTTTGTTTTTTTGTCAATAGATAAACTTCTGTAGAACCGGCAAATGTTTACTTGTGGAAAAGTCTGTAGCTTTTTCGGGAAACTCAAGGGGATTTAAAAACCTGCGCATATAAAAAACTGTGCTTTTAATCATCTCAGGTATTCCAGCTGCAATAACAGAAAACAAAAAAAGCAAAGAGCACGGACATCAGCCATGCTCTTTGTCGTATTGCTCCGGCTTTGACGGAGACAAAATATGTATTATCCGGATTAATAAAACGTTGCAACCTTTTCGGCGGGAGGAGCGCATCTTGTCAATTTCTGAACCACAAGAACCGGCCCCTTTCCGCGATAAATCCGGTTCTTTTCAACCGAGATTCTTGCTTCGACAACAAACCAGTCATAGTCCTTGACCTGTTCAATGATTACGCTGCATCTTGCAGCAAGTCCCATATAAGTGATATCGGCAGCACAGCAGTTCATTACGTGACGTCCGATTACGAAATTGCCTTCGGGAAGCGCTTTGTCCACTGCCGTAACACCTTTGAATTTAACGGTTTTTCCGTCGTATTCGGCAAGCTTTTCGGTAAGATCGCGGTACCAGAGAGCGTAATCTCTGTCTTCAATTTCAATGACTGGTGCATTTATATCGAAAGGCAGCGGGTCCTCGGTCGTATCGTTTCTCGAACGTCCGTCGGTATACTCGTAATTGATACCGCAGCGGCGGTTGCTGGCACGGACAATCTTATGGAATTTGTCAAAATCCGTCGCATCCGTGCAACGATTGAAAATGATGTACTCCGCATCCGTCATCATCCATACTGCCTGCTGACGCATATTGGTGTTGTAGCTTTCAAACGTCGTCGCATCAATCAGCATAACCTGGTCGTTTATAAAGCTTCCTTCGGGCATAACCTCGTAAAGCTTCTGAAGCGGCCACATTCCGTTGTATTCGACAATAATTCTGTCGTAATTGTGCAGCTTAAGCTGACGGATGACATTATCTTCAGTCAGGTCCTCTTCACTTTCCACGTTGAAGAAACGGACGTTTTTGCCTGAGAAGAGCTCCGGTTCATACTCCTCAATTCCCTCTTCGCAGAGAAAAACGAGAGTCTTTTCACCCGTATTGAATTCCTTGTCCTCAAGCATTTCCTGAATGAATTTGGTTTTACCGGCTTCAAGGAAGCCGGTTATGAGGTAAATCGGTATTTCTTTTTTCATTTTTCGTCCTTAACCGCAGTTCAACACTCACAATATCCGGTTGTCCTGCTGTTTAAATGTAATTTCACAGTATCAATGTCAATTTTGCTGATTCCGGAAGCTATATCACAAGAATACGTATGCATTATACGCTGAGAAACGCAATAATTTTTGCAGAAATATTATACTCCGAAAAATATTATACCCTGAAAAGCTTTGCGATTTCGTCTTCCTTGAGTTTCGAACCGATTACGCAGAGACGGCCTGTGATTCCGGCAGATCCTGTGCGGACGTCGGGCTCGCCGGGAACATAATCGAAGTGAATCCAGCTTCCGTCGGCAGCGGGTACGATTCCCTTTGCACGAAGAATGATTCCGTATTCTTCACCGGCAGCGAAGGTTTCAAGAACCTTTGTAATCTCTTCTTTGGTGAATTTCTTTGCTGTTTCGGTGCCCCAGCTGGTGAATACTTCATCGGCATGGTGGTGATGGTGGTGATGGTGACCGTCCTCGTCGTGATGATGGCAGCTGCATTCGGGATCGTCACATTCACCGTCTTCGTGATGGTGGTGATGATGTTCGTGTTCGTCTTCGTCTTCGTCATCATCGTGATGGTGATGATGTTTGTGCTCATCCTCATCTTCATCGTCATCATCGTCGTGATGGTGGTGATGGTGTTCGTGTTCGTCTTCATCGTCATCGTCGTCATCGTGATGATGGTGATGATGCTCGTGTTCGTCTTCATCGTCATCGTCGTCATCGTGATGGTGGTGATGATGGCAGCAGCAATCCGGGTCGTCGCACTCATCCTCATCGTGTTCGGCAGCAAGTCTTTCAAGTTCTGCTTCGAGTGTATCCTTGCGTTCCATTGCTTCAAGAATGGCAGAACCCTCGAGAAGCGACCAGTCTGTTGTAACGATAACTGCAGTTGCGTTATGCTCTCTGAGCATTTCAACGGTGGCGGCAAGCTTCTCATCCTTGCAGCCGCCTGTATGACTCAGAACGATGCAGCCCGCGTTTTCAATCTGGTCGTTGAAGAATTCACCGAAATTCTTCATATACATCTTGCACTTGTTTACGTCAACAACGGTTGTAAATGTGTTGAGTTCAGCCCCCTCGGCTGCAGCATTCTGAACTGCGCGGATAACGTCGGAAAGCTTTCCGACGCCGGAAGGTTCGATGATGATTCTGTCGGGATGGTAGTCGTTTATCACCTGTTTCAGTGCCTTTGCAAAATCACCGACAAGGCTGCAGCAGATGCATCCGCTGTTCATTTCGTTGATTCTGATTCCGGCATCCTGAAGGAAACCGCCGTCGATTCCGATTTCTCCGAACTCGTTTTCTATCAGGACAAGGTTTTCTCCCTTGTAGCCCTCGCTTATCATCTTCTTGATAAGAGTTGTCTTGCCTGCTCCGAGAAAGCCGGAGTAAATGTCGATTTTTGTCATAGTATGTGTCTTGCCTTTCTATCTGCAAGCCTGCAAACACATTAATATGCAAGTTTGCTGTAACATTTAATTAATAATCAGAGCTTTTGTGGCGAAAAATTCCGCCCGTTCAAATCTTCTGCAAGATTTCCTGCAAAATATCTGTCTTCGGTTTATTCTTTTGAACAAACAATCAGCGTATCAAACAGAGGCCTTATCAGGTCCTCCATCGGACGTGCAAGGTCAGCCGGGTGATTCAGCATCTCAAGATTATCGTTCTTTCTTACGATAAACGTGGAAGAACCGCCGCCGTCCGTATTAAGCGCTATGACTGCTCCGTGCTCAATCATCAGTCCGCCGAGCTCCGAAAGTGCTGCTCCGTTTGACCATACGGGACGTCTTCCGTCAACAACCGTAATGATGACTTTTCCGTCTGAAGTCAGTCCGTATGCGGTGCGGGGATGCGCGATTTCACCGAAGCCTTCAAGGGGAGCCGTTTCAAAAAGCTTTCCGTCTTTTACAATTATGTGGCCTCCGCCTACTGCCTCGGCAAGTGTGTCAACCGGGTACTGCTCCTTGAATCCGATTACCGGTTCGCCGTCACGCGTGATGGCAAAGAAGGGATTCGGAGTATCAGGATTTGCAACGCAGATTCCGTTTGCAACGCAAAGACCGGACGGATGGCAATCGCCGAACATATCAAAGAAGTCGGCATTCGCCGCACCGAGTACGTGCAGACCGTTGCCCTCGGCAGCTTCGCATTCTTCCATAACCGTCTGAATATCACCCGCCTTGAATTCGGGTGCCATATGCGGAGTACCGCAGATGATATTGTGCACAGCCGGATCCGCAAACATCGTATATACTCTGACAGGCTCGTCAGCCGGAGTCCTGTACAGCTCGCATTTCCATTCCATCCCCTCGCAGCATCCGCTGTCGTACACTTTTTCAAAACGGAGCCCTCGGTTCGATCTCAAATTGACTTCTTCAATCGTTCTTATCTGACTTTCGTCAAACTCTATCTGCTCGGCAAGCTCTTTTACCGTATCGGTGAAGAAATCGCTTTTCCTCTTGCCGTGCATACTTGTCACAACCGTGTACTTCCCTTCACTTCTGAGCTCCTTTTCAGGCAGTTCAAAAATGTGGAGTTTAAAGTCGAAGGGTTCGCGTATATTACTTATCTCTTCGTATCTCTTTCCTGCCATCAGGCAGTAGGAGTCAGTCTTTTCCCTGACTCTGACATAGGCAAACATTTTACCTTCACGAAGAAGGTACTCAGTTTTTACAGTCATTCGCAGTGTTTCGCATTCAGCCATACTTATTTCCATTCCTTTCTTACACTTTGCACAGACAGGCACAAAGTGGGCGTGAAACGAGCATATTTCAGATACGGATATCTGAATGTTTCACCTCAGTCTCCTGTTTTCTGTACTTCAGGAGCGGTTTCGGCAGGATCAACCAGTACGATTTCACCGTTTACAAAATATCCGGTATATGAGGCTCTGCCTCCCGTCCAGACGTAGGTTCCGTAACCGTTTATATTGTTATTTTTGAATTCACCGGTGTATTTCTCACCGTCTGCCCAGGTGTAAGTTCCCTTGCCGTTTCTCATATCATATGAAAATTCCCCTGTATACACGTCGCCGTTGGCATAAACGTAGGTTCCCAAGCCCCATTTGAGGCCCATTTCATACTCTCCGTCGTACAGCGTACCGTCAGACATAACGGATTTGCCTTTCCCGTGTCTTGCGTCAAGGTTGAATCCGCCTTCATAGGTGCTTCCGTCAGCATAAGTGTACTTTCCCTGACCCTGCTTTACGTTGTTGACGAATTCACCGACGTAAACGTCACCGTTTGAATATCTGTATGTTCCCTGTCCGTTCAGCTTATCCGCTGCAAACTGACCGGTATACCTGTCACCATTCTTCAGTGTGAGCGTTCCGTTTCCTTCACGCTCGTAAATCTCATTCAGATCTCCCGAATACACGCTTCCGTTGTCATAAAGGATGCTTCCGTCTGTTTCATCAACCGTTGCACGGGCTCCGTCGGGATATATTATGGTTCCCATCAGCATTTTGCCGTCATTATCGACTTTTCCGGCAAACTTGACCTGGGTTCCGTCAAGTTTATCAACTACAATATAGCGAAAGCCCATCATATGGGCGGCAACTATGCAAGCACACAAAAGCAGCAGTGCTATGCCGAATACTATTGCCATTCTTGCCGAGAACGGCAGCCTTTTTCTGAATTTTTTCAAATTTGCTTACTCCGTTTTCAGGTACTGCTTTCCGTCATAATTCCGACGAAGTTATTGTACAACATAATAATATCGGGCAGAAAACGCACTGTCAGGACAAGGCAAACAGCAGTAACGATAATTATGAGAAATGCAGTGAAAATACCGCTTCCCTTGCGCTCGAAACGACTTTCAGCTTCGATACTGAGCTTTTCCGGGATATAAAAACGGTCACTCTCAAAGTTTATCCTGTAATTTGACTTTTTATATACAGTTTTTTTGCTGCCCTCAGCAGCTGCATCTTCTTCGAATCTCTTCTTCTCAAGCCGCATCTGCTCGTTGTATTCGTCCTGCTCAACGCAGCGGACAAGTCCGAGATACGCTCTGCCCCTCAGTCCCTGACGCACGGCAGAATTTCTTTCAAGTCCGAGCTCCTTGAGCGTCATTGCTTTTTCGGCAGACCATGCTGCCTGTCCGTTTATGGCAATAACCAAAGAACCGTATATGTTTTTGTTCAGGCATACGATAACCGCAGAAATTGCTATTGCAGCATAAAACGCAATAACCGCATAATGCAGCTTCGTAAGTGCACTTTCACTCAGATTGAGATTATCGTAGGTTCCGTATTCGGGAGTCACGATAAATTTCAAGGCTTCAACCAGCTCCTGCCAGAACCCTTCGAAGAAATCTTCCATTAATTTTTCTTTCCTTATTATATATTACACATAAGCACGTCAGTCGGACGGTATTATTCCGACTGACAAATTCAAATCACTGTCCGGCTACTCGCGTTTTTTCATAAATTCCCTCTTACCTCAATCGGCGCGCAGAATATCCCGGGACATTACAGCAGCCGGGCAATTTACATCAATGCAGCCGCATTTTTGCTATGGGTTTTACGCAATTATGCGCATATAGCACATTTAACGCAGTAAAATATAAGTTTAAGCGGCTTATTCGACAATTTCCTTGCCGCAGAGCTTGACAAGAAGTTCTTCAAGATCATCGTTGTCAGCATATTCAATCACGATTTTTCTCTTGCCTTCGCCCTTGTCGTCAATCTTTATTCTATGACCGCCGAGTCTTATTGCACATCTCTCAAGATCTGCGAAATACAGGTCTGTCTGCTCATCGCGAATCTTGATTTTCAGCTGTTTCGGTCTGTTCAGCGCCTTAACTTCCCTTTCGGTATCGCGTACGGAAAGATCGTTGTCACTTATTTTCTGGGCAAGATGACCCATATCTTCAATTTTCTTAAGTCCGAGCAGTGCTCTTGCGTGTCCTGCGGAAATTTTTCCGTCCGTGACCATCTTAAGAACGTCGTTAGGCAAATCAAGCAAACGAAGCGTATTTGTAATTGCAGGGCGGCTTCTGCCCGTTTTTTCGGCAACCTGGTCCTGTGTCAGACCGAATCTCTCGATAAGATCTCTGAATGCCATAGCTTCTTCAACGGCATTGAGGTCTTTTCTCTGAATATTCTCGACAAGTGCCACTTCAGCAGCAGACAGTTCGTCCCCCGAGAATACAATACAAGGAACCTCTGTAAGTCCCGCAAGCTTGCTTGCTCTCCATCTTCTTTCACCGGCAATTATTCTGTAAGTTCCCGGAAATGAAGTATTTTCAGCAACAATTATCGGCTGCAGTAATCCGTAGCTTGATATTGAAGCGGCAAGTGACGCCAGTGCTTCCTCATCGAACTGCTTTCTGGGCTGTCCGCGAGTGGGTTCAATATCTGAAAGTCTAATCATCTGTGAGAGATTCTTCTCTCTTATTACCTCATTATCCTCGAAAAGAGACTCAATTCCTCTTCCGAGACCTGATTTTCTCTGGTTATTGGCCATATTAACCTCTGCATTAAATTATTATTGATTTCATTTCGTTATCCGCATTATCGACTGATAACATCTCGCTTCGATTGCGTAAAACACTTGGTGTTTTACTGCAATTACATAATAACGCGTCTTTTATTTAACTTTTGTATACCCAATATGTTGTTTTCTGAGTATCCAAATACACAACATATAGTAATTATCGCTTTAAATTCTTTCAACAAGCTCTTTTGCCACTTCGAGATATTCCTTGGCTCCCTTTGAGCTCTTATCATGGTAGTAAACCGGGCATCCGAAGGAAGGAGCTTCAGAAAGCTTTACTCCACGGCTGATTTTAGTCGAAAATATCTTATTTCCGTAGTGCTTTTTGAGTTCTGCAACAACCTGCGCTGTCAGAATAAATCTGCCGGTATACATAGTAAGCAGTATTCCCGTTACATTAATATCTGCATTGAAGTTCTTTCTGATGCCTGAAATGCTTATCATAAGCTGTGAAAGGCCTTCAAGAGCATAGAATTCGCATTGCATAGGGATAATAACGCCATCACATGCTGTCAAAGCATTCACTGTCAGCATTCCGAGAGACGGAGGACAATCAACAATCAGATAATCGTATTCTTCTTTTATATATTCAAGTGCAGATTTCAGGAAGTATGCACTGTCATCGGCTTTGTAAAGCTGAAATTCAGTATCTGACAGTGTTATGACTGACGGAAGAACCCAGAGATTCTCAAATTCAGTTGACTTTACACAGCTTTTGACTATCTCTTTCTTTCTCTCATCCCCTTCGTTATTAACAAAGGCTCTGAAAACGTCTCTCATTGAGTAATCAAGGTTCTTCTTTGCAATTCCGACTCCTGAGGTAGTACTTCCCTGCGGATCCAGGTCAACGAGCAGCGTTTTCTTTCCTATAATACCCAATGATGCGGCAATATTGATAGCTGACGTTGTCTTACCGACGCCGCCCTTCTGATTTGTAAAAGCAATAATTTTACCCATGTTTTACCTCAATTACTGAACAATATACTATATTATATCACATTAATTTGTCAAAATCAACGAAAATGGTCTGTGTCAAGTTTTTGTAGG
>DCGL01000134.1 GCA_002314565.1 Clostridiales bacterium UBA1779 | reverse complement strand
TCCGTCAATCAGAATATCCGAGCATTCACGCAAAGCCTTAATGCCGTGGAGCTTCGTATCTATAATTTCAACGCCGTTTGAGTACCAAATAGCCGCACGGCAAAGCGACGTCAGCTCGCAGTTGTTGATTTTTAAGTTTGTATCGTGCCAGAAAGGATAGCGCAGATTGCAAAACGTGTTGTTTACCTCGACGTTTTTCGACTCTTTGAGGGCACTTTCACCGTCCTCGGCACCGTCAAATGCACAGTTATAAAGGATTACCCCGTCACTTCCGTACAATGCACGCTCCGCACCGAACGTTTGATTTTCTATTTTCTTCATTATCATACATCTCCGCTTGAATTATTGATTATATTTTATCACAATCAAATTCAAAAATCAAGTTTTTTCAACAAAACGGCTGTCACGTTTTTTCACGTAACAGCCGTCGGTTTTTAATTACTGTGCACCGTTTTCGATGTCCTTTTTGAACTCCTCGTTCATTTCGGGATAAGCGGAAAGCATAGGCTCAACATTTTTGCCTTTCTTACGCAAATAGTAATTCTTTGTAATCTTGGCAACCTTTCCGGACATGAGAACCAACGCAACGAGGTTCGGGAACGCCATGAGTCCGTTGAAGGTATCGTCGATATCCCAAACAAGCGAACCGCTGATAATTGCGGCGGCAACGATAAATACAACGTACAGAATCTTGAACATCAAAATGCAAATCTTACGCGTTCTTTCGCTCTTAACCCACTTGAAGCAGAACTCGCAAGCCTTTTCGCCGTAGTAAGACCACGCCATAATGGTTGTGAATGCGAACAGTGGAAGAATAATACTGTAACAAACCGTACCGAATACGCCGAAGTTTTCGGAGAACATATTGAGTGCCATTGTGCTATCGTCGAGTTTCGCAAGCTCGTCCGCGGTCTTTGTCGTCAGCATTTCGTAGTTAGTTGTGATGAACATAAGAGCCGTCAGTGTGCAGATTACGAAAGTATCGAAGAATACCTCGAAGATACCCCAAAGTCCCTGCTTAACGGGTTCACGGGTTTCGGATGCGGAGTGAGCGATAACGGATGAACCGAGACCGGCTTCGTTTGAGAAGATTCCGCGGCCGATTCCCATCTCCATGGTTTTGATGACGGTCACACCGGCAAGTCCTCCGCCGATTGCGGCAGGCTTGAAGGCGCCGGTTACTATGAGTCTGAAAACGTCGCCGAGAGTTCTGTAGTTTACGGCAACGATAAGCAGAGCACCGCCGATATAAAGACCGCTCATAATGGGGGTCATCTTTTCGGTAACCTTTCCGATGCGGTTGATTCCGCCGAAAAGAACCAGAACTGCCGAAACGGCGACGAGTATGCCGAGTCCGAGCTTGATAATGAAGTCATATGAGGCGGCTGCGGGAGCGAAATAATCAACGACGCTTGTGACCGTGGCAGTCATCGTGTTGATCTGAGCCATATTTCCTGTACCGAAGGCTGCAAGGGCGCAGCATCCGCAGAAGAAATATGCCATCCACTTCCAGTACTTGCCGAGACCGTTCTTGATATAGTACATTGGACCGCCGGCCCATTCGCCGCTCTTGTTCTTTTCTCTGTAACGTAAGGCAAGAACGATTTCAGAGTACTTGGTTGCCATGCCGAGAACGGCGGCAATCCACATCCAGAATACTGCCCCGGGACCTCCGATGGCGATGCCTCCTGCGACTCCGGCAATGTTGCCGGTTCCGACAGTTGAAGCAAGTGAGGTGCAGAGAGCCTGGAAAGGAGTCAAAGTGTTCGCTTTTGATCCGCCTTCACTTTTGCCGAAGGTGGCTTTGAAGGAGGCTCCGAATTTTCTGAACTGAATGCCCTTGAGCAGGAAGGTGCAGAAAATTCCGGTTACGAGCAGAACTGCAATCATCGGCACTCCGCCGACTACGCTGTAAACAGCGTCGTTGATTTTGGAAATGATTTCCATTTTCTTCGGGGAGTGCCGCATACGTCACAGTGTCGGCGTCACCGTCGTTTCGGATTTGACCGTCGACAGGATGACGAGCGTACGCGTCAGCGAGACTCCCTTTATCCCCTTGATATAGTTTAGAAGTTTCTCAAGTCCGTCGCTGCCGCTGGTGACGACTTTGATGATAAAGTCATAGTCCCCCGTCACGTAATGACATTCGAGAACCTCGTCATTCAGCTTAACCGAATCAATGAAATGCTTGTTGTACTGAGGATGTTCAAGGCTCACCGAAATGAGAGCGCTCAGGTCCTTCCCCATTTTGTTCATATCAAGATTGACTCTGTAGCCGGTGATTACGCCGCTTTCCTCGAGTCTGTGAATTCTGTCTGCGACTGACGTCACCGAAAGATTGACTCTTCCGGATATCTCAGACATCTTCATTCTTGCATTTTTCTTAAGACATTCAATAATTCTGCAATCGATTTCGTCCATCTGAAAACTCCAATATTATACCAAAAATTTTAATTTTTAAGGAGCTTTTTATAAAAGTCCTTATTTTTTTGTATATTTACTTTTATTGCTTTATTTTTTAAGGCATTTTGGGCAATTTTGCCGTTACTGCCTTAAAAACACAACCATAATACAACGGAAAAAGGAGTTTGTCAAGTGCTTTTTTTTATAAAACCGCCGCAGAGCTTAGCTCCGCGGCGGTTTGAGTTGATATTTATCAGAATTTCGGCATAATGGAATGCAGGGATTCGATTACTACGAAGAATGTGTTGGCGACTGTGGACATCATCTTGATGAAGATGTCGAGAGCAACGCCGACAACGTCCTTTCTGGTGTCACCGATGGTGTCGCCGGTAACAGCTGCCTTGTGAGCGGCAGATCCCTTGCCGTGGCCTTCGAGGCTTCCGCTTTCAATGTACTTCTTGGCATTGTCGAAAGCTCCGCCGGAGTTCCCCATAAAGATGGCTCTCGGGATGGCAACGATTGTTGCACCGATAAGGACCCCGCCTACAAAGCCGAGACCGAAGAGGAAGCCGCCGACAACGGGGATGAGCAGGGCAAGAACGGAAGGAAGAACCATCTTCTTGATGCCTTCGTTTGTTGCCATCTTAACCATGCGGTTGTAGTCGGGACGGACGGTTCCTTCAAGGATACCGGGCTGTGAGAGCAGCTGGTCTCCGACGTCGGCCATCTTCTTTGCAGATTCGATGGTGTTGTCGGTGAGAAGAGCTGAGAAATATTCAATGAGAGCTCCGCCTATGATACCGCCGGCAACAATGAGGTAGTCGGCGAAGTCAAGAACGGGAGTTTCCATATTGTTTACGAAGGAAACGATGAGGGAAACGGTTGCAAATGCTGCGGAACCGATTGCAAAGCCCTTGCCGATGGCAGCTGTTGTGTTACCGACAGAGTCGAGCTTGTCCGTAATCTTTCTGACTTCGGGGGCAAGGTGGCAGGATTCGGCAAGACCGCCGGCGTTGTCGGCAATGGGACCGAAGGCGTCGATGGAAACGGTCATTCCGACGAAGGAAAGCATTCCGAGAGCGGATACGGCAATTCCGTAGGTTCCGCAGAAAATGCCGGAAAGCACGAGGGAAACGCCGATTACGAGGACGGGAGCGAGAACGGAACGTGAGCCGATGGCATCGCCCTTGGTTACAACGAAGGCTTCACCTTCGGTTGCAATCTTTGCAAGAATCTGAGTGGGCTTGAAATCGGTGCTGGTATAGTATTCGGTGATTGAACCGATGGCTATACCGGAAGCAATTCCGAGAACGGATGAAAGCCAGGGAGAAATCCAGCCGAAGCGGAAGGAGTCTGTCAGTTCAGCGCTGCCGAACATAAGGAAGCAGACGACGCCGCTGAAGATGATTGTAAGACCGGCGGAAATCCAGGTGGCGAGATTGAGTTCCAGTGAGGGGTTGTTGCCCATTTTCTTGAGCTTTGCAAAAACGAGACCGATAAGGCAGCTTACAAGTCCGATACCGGCAAGGGCAATCGGGAAGGAGGCTGCAACGTCAAGCAGGCCCTGGGTTGCATTTCCGAATGAGAAGAGGGCGATCATAATCGTTGCGGCAACGGTTGCTACGAAGCTTTCCAGCAGGTCGGAGCAGTTTCCGGCGATATCGTTTACGTTATCGCCGATGAAGTCGGCAACGACGTTGGGAACACGGCTGTCATCTTCGGGCAGGTCGTGACGGATTTTTGCAAGAATGTCGGAAGAGATATCCGCAGCCTTTGTATAGTTACCTCCGGCAACTCTGTTGAACATGGCAACGAGAGAGCAGCCGAGGGAGTAGGTGCTGATTCTGATGATATCGGCATTTCCGCCGAGGGAGGTGATAAGGCCGCCGGCTTTTTCGGCTGTTTCACCGGCAGTAAAGCCGCCGAATCTGAAAACGAAGAGAACGAGCAAAAGACCGATAAGTCCCATTGACTGAACGGCAATTCCGGAAACGGAGCCGCCCGTAAGGGCGACCTTGACGGTCTCTCCGATGCTGCCGCTGGTCTTGGCCTTATTGGCAGTTCTGACGTTTGCGTAGGTTGCGCTCTTCATACCGACGATGCAGACGATACTGCTCATCAGAGAACCGGTGATGAGGGCAAGTCCGCTCCATTTTTCTACAAACAGAGACAGGATTACGGCAAGAACCGCAACAATCGGAATGATTGTCTTGAATTCGGTTTTGATAAAGGTGTTGGCTCCGGAACGGATGATGGCGGCCATATCGACCATTTCTTCGGTTCCTTCGGGCAGTTTCTTAATCTGAACGTAATTGATGATTACGCAGATTATGCCGAGAAGACAGATAGCTGCGCCGGCAATCAGACAAATTGAAAACACTGTGTGCCTCCTTAAAGAAATAAAATCAGCCCCGTTTATTTCGTTCGGACGTTGCGAGCAAAACGCGGGGCTGCGTTATTGATAAATTATATTATATCCGATTTTTGCAAGTTTGTCAAGCGGATTATGCAAAAATCATTTGATTGTGCTTTTTCTCTTCCTCTTTTTGTCGGGAACGAGCTCATCGAGGGCGTCAACCGTTGCGTCGCTGATTTCTTCCCTGCCTCCGGAATACCTGGCTATCGTGTAAGTGTCAAACAGCAGATGTTCTTCGTCGGAGCCCGCAAGCTTGTTTTCGATATCCTTCGGAGTTTCGGACTGACGCATCCTGTATCCCTCTCTGATTTTGTCAATCATATAATCAGTAAATATGTATCTGACCTTCTCTGCATTCGACTGCTGCTCTTCCCAGAACATGGGATTCACAAGCTTGTGCTTTTTTCCCTGTCCTCGGTTTCTTTCGAAGAAAATGAAGGAGCGCTCATCCTTTCCGTAACGCAGAATCTTGTCGATTCCGAGCCATTTCATCACCTTTTTGGCAAGCTTGTCAAGCTTTTCGTTGACCTTGAGACTGACCTTGTGAAGATACTTGAAGACGGCATTCATCTGCTTTTCATCGAGCAGACGTTTAAATGAGCGTATTCCGAGCGGAATAATGACAAGGAAAGCGATGATACACCACATCTGAGTGAAATGGTTCTTGAGCGAACCGATGAATCGCGACAGAACCCATTCAAACAGAGAAACGTAAGTCAGGCTGAGTGCTCCTCTTGCCCACGAAAAGCCGCGGGAGTACCAGAGATACAGTATGATTTTCTTGATTTTCTCTTTTTTATTCATCATAGAGCTCCTCATCTATAGGAGACAGAAGTATCTCACGAATGCTGTTTCCCATCTGGCGCAGTGTATTCACGCGTTCTTCGGTCTTGTCGTCAGGACAGAGGGAAATGATATAGATTTCGGTGTCACTGACCGACTCTTCGATTGCCTCGTCAAGAAGCATCGGGAAGGAGCCTCCGTCTGCAGGCAGAAGCTGGGCCATAGCGCGGAAAATGCCTATCATATGGTCTTCGCCGGCCGACATAGGAAAACGCAGGACCATGGAGCCGTCCTTCTGCTTGCAGTTGCAGAAGAAGCCGACGGCAAAGCCTCCGTATATTGCCTCGCGGATAATCGCGGCGCAATACGAAAGACCGACTTCAACGCGGCGTGAATAGTGTTTTCCGTCGATTCCGCTGTCGCGTTCAAGATGAAAATCCATAAAGACGGCAAGCTTGCGGTTGGCACAAAAGTCGCGGGCATTGACCTTCAGCGGCGACGAAGAAGCCCCCGAGGCCATCCATGTTTTGGAGCTCGCCTTGAAATTTATCGAGGAAACGGTGTCGCCGAAGCGGTAATCGCGGACACCTGACAGAGTGAAGGGGTCCTGAAAAAGCGGTCTGACCGCCCTGTCGTCACCCTGCATTCTTCCGGCGGCCTCCACCACGGCCTGAATCGGCAGAGGCTTCGGATAAATATATATTTCGGCGGGACTTTCAAAGAAATAATCGTCTTCGCGCATAGGCACCGAAACGGTTTCGATTCTGAAGTATCCGCGGCGCAGGCAGTCTATTTTGTGACGGCGGCGGATTCTCATAAACGGCCAGATGTTGAAACGCTCGCCGAAGAACTGCATTCCGTCTTTTTTCGGAGGCTCAAATTCGGTAAGTCTCAGCTCGTTGTAAATGAAGGCCTCGACGCAGACTCTGAACATCGGGAAAAAGCCGTGATTTGTGATGGTTTCAATCAGTTCAACGGTATCCCCGGCCCATACTCCCGGTTCGGAGAAGGAGCGCTCAAACGTCAGACTCGGCAGGTGCTTATCACGCATTCTGCGGTATAGCGAACGCAGGATGAAGAACAGCAGAACCGCGCCGATTATTCCGAAAATGACAGGAGCTGCGGCCGACATCAGGAACTCACTGATAAGTATTCCGATTTTGTTGAAAAAGGCCGAAATCTTATCAAAAAATGAACTTGTCTGTTCCACTGCTTAGGACTGTTCGAAGACGGCTTCGGTCGGGACTCTGGTGGAGGAAAGAACCGCGTCGATTACGGCAGCGGCTGCATCCTTCTTGATTCTGAGCACCGATTCGAGTATGATTCTGTGGTCGAGAACGGGGTGGGCAGCCTTCTTTATGTCGTCGGGCATAACGTATGAACGTCCGGCAAGGGCGGCAAAGCCCTTTGACGCCTTCATCAGTGCAAGCGCACCGCGGGGGCTGACGCCGAGGGTTACGTGCTGGTAGGTTCTCGTTGCTTCGCAAAGCTCGGAAATATAGCCCATAAGCTCGCGGCAGATGTAAATTTCAGGCAGAGTTCTGATTGCTTCAAGCAGCTCGTCGGCACTGACGGCAGGCTCGAGGGTATCGAGCGGGCTTGACTTGTCGAAACGGGCAAGAATGTCAACGCTCTCTGCGTGGCTCGGATATTTCATCGAATCCTTCATCAGGAATCTGTCGAGCTGGGCTTCGGGAAGCGGGAAGGTTCCGAGAGTTTCAACGGGATTCTGGGTTGCAACAACCATAAAAGGAGGCTCAAGCCTGTAGGTCTTTCCGTCAACCGTTGCCTGGAATTCTTCCATACATTCGAGAAGTCCCGACTGGGTCTTCGGAGTTGCGCGGTTGATTTCATCGGCAAGCAGAATATTGGTAAATACAGGACCCGGTACGAATTCGAATTCTGACGACTTCATATTGAAGAAGTTGATACCAGTGATATCAGACGGCAGCAGGTCTGGCGTGAACTGAATTCTGCCGAAGCGGCAGCCGACCGACGCGGCAAGCGTCTTTATGAGAACCGTTTTTCCCGTTCCGGGAACGTCCTCAAGCAGCATATGTCCGCCCGCGAGCAGGCAGACGATAAGTCTGTCAACGGTGTCCTCCTTACCGACGATAACCTTTCCGATATTTGCGCGAATTTTTGCGGCAACCTCTGTAATATGCGTTTTTCTTTCCATATTAATAACCCCTGAAATCCTGTCTTCTGATATTGGTTTACGGACTCCTTCTTTTTACGGAGTCCAAAAAAGCAGAGAGCGGACTGTCCTGTCGTTCCCTGCTTTTGAGTGTGCAGCTGACGGCTGCAGATTGATCAATTATTTGAGGTTGATTTTGCCGGCTTCAACGGCCTTCTTGAAGGCTTCGAGGCTCATGGGAAGAGCGAATTCGTCGTTGATTTTCTTTGTGAGCTTCTCTTCTTCGCCGTCATTGTGGCGCTTGCGGATTTCGGTTACCTGTCCGTCTTTTGCAAAGCAGCTGATTTCGAGAACGTGCTTCTCGGCATCGGCATCCTGAATAACGGTCCAGCCGTCGTTAATCCAGTTAATCTGTGAAAATTTCATGGTTTTATCCTCTCAAAAATTATATTTTCAATATTGTATCATTTAATAAAGAATTTGTCAAGATGACAAGGGACGGTTCTTTTGTCATCTCCGCTAAATGGCGAGATGACAAAAGAACCGTCCCTTGTCATCTAAAAAAATCAATACGCTTTGTCGAAGTCGGTGATTATTCCGCCGAGGATGCACAGACCTTTGATAAGCTCGGCTTTGCCGAGGGTTTCATCGGCTTCGTGGCAGTTTCCGTGACCGGCGGGCAGACCGAGACGGGCAACGTAGCCGCTGCAGGTAACTCCGGTTGAGAAGCTGACGACTTCGGGCTGCATAACCTTTGAATAGGTTCCGCCGCTCATATAAAAGTAAGATGCGTCGGGCTTGCCGCTGTATCTGCGGTAAGACTCTATGAAGGCGACGGCCAGGGGATTTGCGGGGTCGATTTTGAACGAAGTACCGCCCTTAGTGGTCTTGAGTGTAAAGCCGCGGGACTCGACGTTGGCGTTCAGGGTTTCCTTGCACTTTTCCTTGTCAACAGAGGGACCGAAGCGTATGTCGAGCGTGAATACGAGCTTTCCGTCCTCTATGTAAACCTTTCCGTTGGCGGCAGTCAGCTTGCCCATATCAGCATCATCGCTGTCAATACCGTAATTGATACCGTAGCAGTCGGAAAGCATTGCGGCGGATTCTCTGATAATCTGAGCGTCGGTTTCGCAGAACCCGTCAAACTTTGCAAAATATGCCATAAATCTTGCAAGCGCGCTCTCCCCGCGGTAAGGACGGCCTCCGTGAGCGGAAATTCCGCTGGCTTCGATTTCGATTGTGTCATCTTTCACTTTATATTCAAGCCACTCGGCGGGATTTGCTTTGATGAACGTTTCAAGTCCGGGAAGAGCCTTAAGAGTGCAGGTAAACTTGCCGAGAACGACGTTGTAAGCGCTGCCGCCCTGAATTGCAAGGATGTCACAAAGGTCGTTTTTGCTCTTTACGTCGGCGTGGAAGCTGCCTCTTTCACCGAAGGAAACGGGGAAGGCTCCGTCGGGAACCACGCAGACCTTGGGGAGCGGATTCTGGTTTTTCTTGAAATTGCGGATGTCAACCATGCCGGCTTCTTCGTTTGAGCCGAGGAATACGGTGATTGTATGTGCGGGAGTGTATCCGCAGTCCTTCATGGCACGAAGAATGTACAATACGCCGATAACGGCATTCTTATTGTCGCTCACCCCGCGGCCGACAACGTTTTCACCGGTGTCAATCATTTTGAAGGGCTCGGTAAGAGTCCAGTCTTCGGGTGTGACGGGAACGACGTCCGTGTGGCACATAACTCCCATAAAACTGTCATCACCGGCGGGCTTTTTTCCGTAATATGCAAGAGCATAGCCGAGGTCGGCAAATACTTCAGCTTCAAAGCCGTATTTTCTGTAAAGTCCCGCGGCTGCCTCAAGGCAGACGGCGCTGGGCTTTCCGAAGGGAGCTCCCGCTTCAGGGGCAGATTTTATTGACGGAAAAGAAACGATGTATGCAAGGTCGGCGAACAGTTCGTTCTTGTGTTCTTCGAGATAATTTCTGAGGTATTCGTTTGTGAATGTCATAGCGGATATCCTTTCAATATTATAGCTTTATTAGTTTTCAATTCGGAGCGAGCCGGAGAACCGTCCCCCGGCACGGTCAGTTCGCTTTAATTCAAAGTCGAGATGAATTTCATCATTGCGGCACGGCCTTCGGGAGTGCACTTATAGACTCCTGCGTCCTCAAGAACGTGCATAAAGACGAGACCGACTTCATCGCGAATCAGTTTGTCGGCGTTTTCGGCAGTGAATTTATGCTTTGCGGTAATTTCGCGGGTCCAGTCGGCATGGATGAAAAGCACGGGGTCGTCATCAATATTGCGGCCTTCGAGGATTGCTGTCTTGAGGGCTGCGAGCTCCTTTTCGAGTCTGGCGGGAAGAACGGCAAGCCCCATAACCTCGATAAGACCGATGTTCTCTTTCTTTATGTGATGAAGCTCGGCGTGAGGATGGAAAACGCCGAGATGATGCTCGTCCGTCGTGATGTTGTTTCGAAGGACAAGGTCAAGCTCGAGCATTCCTCCGCGCGAGCGGGCAATCGGAGTAATCGTGTTGTGCGGGACTCCTTCTGTTTCGGCGAAAATGAAGGCATCCGGGTCACTGTATGCCCGCCAGGCCGTGAGGATTTCATCGGCACAGGCAATGAGGCTCTCCTTCTCACCGGAAAGACGGATGACGGACATAGGCCAGTTTACGATGCCTGCCTTGACTGAAGGATACTTTTTGAAAACGATTTCTTTTTCGATGCCGGCGCGTTCCATCGGGAAGGTGTAGCAGCCGCCCTGCATATGGTCGTGGGTCAGAATCGAGCCGCCGACTATGGGAAGGTCTGCGTTTGAACCGACGAAATAATGCGGGAAATAACCGACGAAATCGAGGGCTCGGCGGAACGTTTCTGCCGTGATTTTCATCGGAGTATGTTCGCCTTTGAGAACGATGCAATGCTCGTTATAGTAAACGTAGGGGGAGTACTGCACATACCACTGCTCTCCGGCAAGCGTCAGAGGCAGCTGACGCAGGTTCTGTCTTGCGGGTTTTGAAACGTTCCCGCCGAAGCCTTCGTTTTCGTGACAGAGCAGGCACTTCGGATATCCGCTCTGCTTTGAATTAAGGGCGGCGGCAATGGCCTTCGGGTCCTTTTCTGGCTTCGAGAGATTTATCGTGATGTCAAGCTCTCCGAATTTTTCGGAAGCGTACTTCCACTTTACGTCCTTTTTTACGCGGTAGCTGCGGATGTAGTCGCAGTCCATGCAGAGCTTGTAGAAATAATCCGTTGCCTTTTTCGGATTTTCTTCGTTGAGAGCAGAAAAGCAGTGAAGGAATTCGTGAGGCATAGGTGTCAGAATTCCCATAAGAGACGTATCAAACAGATCTCTGTAAACGACGGAGTCCTCACATACGCCGCGGGCACAGGCGTCATCGAGCAGCTCTTTGAGTATTTCTTCAAGCGGACGGTCCAGAGCTTCCCTGTCGGGCTCGAAGCTGTCGAGCTTCATCTGATTGCACAGGGAATTGATTATATACACTCTGTCCTCTTCGTGACAGAGATTTTTGTTTTCACCGTAAAATTCAAGGTCAAGAATTGAATCTGAAATATTCATCTGGTGTTCTCCTTTTTCTGAAATCTGTTACGGAATCGGGGTTCAGGCGTGCCCCTCGGCTATCGCAAGCTTTTTTTCAAGCTCATATATTACGGCCATTTCGCTGTCGTTCAGCGGTCTGTATTTTCCTTCTTCAAGATAGGGGTCAAGCGTTATCCCGTCAATCTGAAGCCGCTTGAGGTAGACGATACGGCAGTCAATCGCCCTTATCATCAGCTTTACCTGGTGCTTTTTCCCTTCGCTTATCTCCATTTCGGCCGTAAATGCCGAGCCGAAGGGGTTCTTCATATAGCGTTTTGCGCGGTTTTCCGGGAAATATTCCTGAAAATCACGGACCTGACGTCGTTCAAGCAGTGTGAACTTTGCGGGTTTTGACATAATATGACTGTCGCCGATGAACACTCCGCTTTCAATCTTTGCGATTTTTTCATCGTCAAGGCGTCCGATGGCGTGAAAGAAATATCTTTTCGTCACGTGCCTTTCGGGATTTAGCAGAGCTCTGTCGACGCGGCCGTCGTCGGTGAAAATCAGCAGGCCGTGAGTGTCAAAATCAAGTCTTCCGACCGGGTGGATGACGTGGCGCAGCTCCTTCGGGAAGAATTCCATTACCGTCGGCTTGAATTCGTCTCTCACCGCAGTGAGATACCCCGCCGGCTTATTGAACATATAATAGTGAGGCATCAGTCAGTGCTCGCCTTTTCCGGAAGATTGTGCTTTCCGCTTACTTCGTCAAGCACTATGCGGAAAACCTCAACCTTTGCAAGTCCGTGGCAGCTGGTCACGGGGAAGCCGCTTTCCTTATAATGCCCGAGCATATTTTTCAGTGCATAAACCTTGTCTGCCTGTTCTGTCAGCAGTTCTGCCTTTCCGGTACCTATTACGCTCTCGTAAATGGCGGTAATATCGCCGTTTTCGCGTTTTTCGACCTTATAATAAAGATCCGCCTCAACGCAGACACGCGGGTCGCTGTTGAGAATTTCCCACTTTCTTCCGGCTCCTGCCGAATGAAAATATATAATGATTTTCCCGTCCTTCAGCTCGCTTCCGAAGGTCATCGGAATGACGTAAGGAAAGCCTCCTTCGCCGTTCATCGCAACTCTTATTGTATCACAGCGATTTAGAATAGCGTTTATCTGATTTATATCCTTCACTTCACGTTCATCGCGTCTCATATTTTTGTACTCCTGCATAATAATCAATAAATTATATCATAAAGTATACTGTATTGCAAGAATACAAACGGCCGGCAACAAAAAAACGCGCAACTGCTTGAATTGCGGCATCAATAATTGTATAATATCTGTAGCTACGAATATTTACGGCAGGAAAAAATGAAAGTTTCAAATTCAAAAGACAGATATATTCAGGTGATGCAGGCGGCCCTCGAAGCTTACGGCGAAGAACGCGTTTTATGCCTGTACGAAAAAGCAAAAAAAGAAGGAATTACCGAGCAGGGCTTCCCGCGGCTCGTCTCAGACCTTGTTATACTCGTATGTCACGGAAAGAACCTGCATCTTGCGCCGCTCGCCGTTGAGATGTTTGAATTCTGCTGCAGAAAAATGCCGGAAACGGTTAAAGCGAGCAGCGATTTTTCCGTAAAAGAACTTATTTTTGCATTGAAGGAGTCCGAAACCTGCGGTCTTCTGTCCCCGGACGTTATAAGTGACTGCCGCTTAAACCTGTCAAAATTCAATCCTTATGTAAATTACGACAGGGTCTGCACCTCCCCGGAAGATAAGATGAACAACTGGGCTGCTTACAACTGCGCATCTGAGTTTATGCGTGAAAAGGCCGGGCTTTGCAGCAGCGAAGCTTTTCTGAAGCTGCAGCTTCCCTCTCAGCTGCGTGTGTTCGATAAAAACGGAATGTACCGCGACCCGCACAATCCGATACTGTACGACCTTGCCTCAAGAGTTCAGCTTGCCGTTCTGCTGTGGGCGGGATACGACGGCGAATTCCGCCGGGAAATCGAAGAAAATCTCGAAAAATCCGAAGAACTGACGCTTGAAATGCTTTCAGTCAATGGTGAGATTCCCTTCGGAGGCCGCAGCAACCAGTTTCTCTTCAACGAAGCCTATTACGCCGCTATCTGCGAATTTTATGCGTCTTATGAAAACCGACGGGGTAATAAAGAAAAAGCAGGCCGCTTTAAAGCGGCAGCCGCTCTTGCCTGCGACTCGATTCTCTTCGGTCTTTCTGACGGTAATTACAGTCATATACGCAATTGTTTTCCCCGGGATTCAAAATTCGGCTGTGAATCATACGCCTATTTTGACAAATATATGATATCCCTTGCGTCGTTTATCTATATCGCCTACCTTTTCTCTGACGATACGGTTGAATCATCGAAAGGCCATTTCGTCAGTCCGGAATACGCAAGCCGCCTAGGCGGCGATTTTCACAAGCTTTTTCTCAGAAAAGACGACGTATTTCTTGAATTTGACCTTGCCGCCGACTGCAGATACGACGCCTCGGGGCTCGGAAGAGTTCACTGTCAGGGGTTCCCGTCGGCTCTCTGCCTCAGCGTCCCCTTTCCCGGTGCCGAAGCAAAGTATGTCACTGAACCGCAAAACCGGGAAGCGCTCTGCCTCTGCGCAACGAAGACGCTTGACGGAGGAAGTCCATCTGAATACACCGTGGTTTCAGAAACCTGTGACGGTGAAAAGGCCGCCGTCGTGCTGCGGCCGGATACGGGTGAGTGGTCCGAAACATATACGGTGCAGAACGGGGATGTGAAAATTCACTGCGAATCCGCGGACGGAAGCGATATTTATTATCACCTGCCCCTGTTTGACTTTGACGGAAGACAGCATACTGAAATCACGCAGAATGAAAACTCGCTTGACGTACGGTACGAAGGTTTCACCTGCCGTTATTCATCATCCTCGGAAATCGCCGTACTCCCCGACCTGCTTGCAAACCGGAACGGTCTTTACAGACACGCATACGTCAGGGGAAAGACAGTTGACGTAAGAATAAGGTTTATCAAGTAAGTAATAAAACTTCAGGACTTCAATCCCAAAATGTGTTTCAATAAAAGCAATATGTTTTGTAATTTATGAAAGGAAATGATTGACAATGAGTAAAAGTGAAATTGAAATAGGCAGTTCCTTTATTGACGATATTAAAGCGTTGATTTCAGCCGGACAACTTACGGCATATAATACGATTAATTCCGTTATGGTAATGACATATTGGAATATCGGCAAGCGAATTGTTGATGAAGAACAATTCGGTGAAAAAAGAGCGGAATATGGTTCACATTTAATTTCGATGCTTTCAGAAGAATTGACAAAGGATTTCGGAAAAAGCTTCTCAGAACGAAATTTAAGAAATTTCAGACAATTTTATCTGTTTTTCCCGGACAACAAGATTTGGAACACGTGTGTTCCGAATCTTTCCTGGTCACATTTTCGCTCACTTTTGCGTGTCGATGATGAGAACGCGAGAATATGGTACCTGAAGGAAGCCTCCGACGAAAACTGGAGCGTAAGAACACTTGACCGTAATATTTCAACTCAGTATTATAACCGTCTGCTTTCCGCACCGAATAAAGAAAAAGTAATCGGCGAAATGAAGTTTAAAGCAGTAGCTAACTCCAATAACCGCTTTGAACTATTAAAAAGTCCGGTTGTTGCTGAGTTTCTTGGGTTCAAAACAGAAGAGAGTTTCCTTGAAAGCGACCTTGAAACCGCTATTCTTTCACATATTAGGGATTTTCTTATGGAAATGGGCAGGGGTTTTGCTTTTGTCGGCCGTCAGCAGCACATCGTAACCGATACTGAAGACTATTATATCGACCTTGTGTTCTACA
>DCGL01000113.1:4793-12367 GCA_002314565.1 Clostridiales bacterium UBA1779 | reverse complement strand
ATGCCGATGCTCTATGAAGGCAGACAGCATAAGCGTTCGGGCAGAGAATCGCTCGACTGTGCGCTTTCTCTTCAAGAACTTACCAATATGGGCGTAACGAACATCATCACCTTCGACGCTCACGACCCGAGAGTCCAGAACGCGATTCCGCTCTCCGGTTTTGATAACGTTCGTACCTCTTACCAGATGATCAAAGCTCTCCTCAGAGATTATAAAGATATCAGTATCAACCCCGACGATCTGATGATCATTTCCCCCGATGAAGGCGGCATGGCAAAGTGCATGTACTACTCCTCAGTTATGGGCATCGACCTCGGTATGTTCTATAAGCGCCGCGACTATTCAAAAATAGTCGGAGGCCGCAATCCCATCGTTGCTCACGAATATCTCGGCTGCGATCTCAAGGACAAGGACGTTATCATCATTGACGATATGATTTCATCCGGCGAATCCTTCTTCGACGTAGCACGTCAGGTCAAGAAGAGAGGGGCAAACCGCATCTTCAATTTCGCAACCTTCGGCCTTTTCACCAACGGTCTTTCAGGCTTTGACGACGCCTTTGCCGAGGGCATCTTCGACAAGGTTTTCACAACCAACCTCGTTTATACCGAGCCGGATATCGAAGGCCGCCAGTGGCATTGCTCCGTCGATATGTCCAAGTACGTTTCATACATCATTGAAACGCTCAACAGAGACGAATCCACAAGCGTAATTCTTGACCCCGTTAAGAAGATTCATACCCTCGTTGCAAAACACAAAGAAACTCTTGACGGACAGATGAGCATCAAGTTCGAAGAAAAATAAACGCATACTATACGGAAAAAGGACCTCGCGGAGAGGTCCTTTTTCGTATTCAGGCGTCTGAAGTCAAACTTCAGGTTTGTGAAAAGCGCATAAGGCTTACGCAGTCAAGCCCCGGATTTCAGGAAAGCGTATAAGCTCCGGCAAAAACAAAGGGAGGCGGAAAACCGCCTCCCGGGTAAATCAGGTAAAGTTGCGTTTGTAGTAAATAATCAGGAATACGAGTGCGATAATAATGATAATGATAACAACGATCCAGAGAAGCAGAATCGTTCCGGTTCCGCCGCCGCTGCTTCCTGAGTTTCCGGTGGTTTCAGGGGAAGCAGTGCTTTCTTCAGGTGAGCGTGTTACCGGGGTTCTGTTCGTGGTGACCGCACCGGAACTTTCAACCGGTTCCGCTGTTGTTATCGGAGTATCGGATGAATCATCCGGTGATGTTTCTACGACAGGTTCGGTTGTGACTTCTGTGGAAACCTCACCTTCTACGAAGATATCCGTCGTGGTCTTAAGTCCTCTGAACGTGATTTCAACGCTGTTCGTTCCCGACGTGAGCTTTCCTGAAGGGTAGTATGAGTACATTCCCTGAGACAGCGTAACCGGGACTGTGGGATTTTCAGTATAATATACGACAACTCTCATCCCTTCGGGATTGAAAAGGTCGCCTTCGGAATAAATCTTGATGGCAGGAGGATTGATTACCTTGATTTCCGAAACGGTTCTTGCATATACCTTGACTGTAAGTATGCAGGAAAAATCACGGTAGGTGATTATTACGTCGACGTTCTGCTCTGCAGTATCGGTCTTCAGTACGAAATTCGTTACGCTTGAAGAAAATCCGCTTCTGGTGTAAATGATAGAACCGTCGTTATACAGAATTCCGAGCGTCATTCCCGTGCTGAGGAAGGGGTCTCCTTCATTGTAAAGCGATTTGGTCGGCTTTTCATAGACAAAAATACTTGTAATCTTCTTGTCTTCAACCTCGATGGGCTGACTGGCTTCATAATAAACCGATTCACTCAGAGCGTAGCGGATGATTATTTCGTTTGTGTCGGAGCTCACAGGTTCACCCTCGGCAGGAATTGTAGTGAACTGTTCTCTTTCAAGAATTACGGGCTCCATTCCCGAACGGAGCAGTTCAACCTCAAGACCGTCAAGGTTCAGCGGCTGACCGTTTATGTAACGGACAGTTTCCGGACTGGAAATAATATTCAGTGAGATTTCGGTATCCGGCAGCACTCTGATTTCAAGATTGTAGGTAAGTCCCTTCCATTTGAGTATAACCTTTGAATCCGTAATTGACAGGGGAGTCGGGGCTTCATAGGTGAATTCACTTACAGGGCAGACGTAAGCGGTGCCGTCGTCATATTTTATAACGGCCGTAAAGCCTGTGATGTCGAAGGTTTCACCGGCCTTGTAATCGGTTTTATTCGGAGGAAGAATTAGCTGAATTTCACCGGTGTGGACTCTGACAACGTTTGAAAGCGGAATATTGAATCCGGCATATACGGCGCTGATTTCGTCACCTGCGTTGTAGACTTCAGGATAGGTCAGCACCGTGAGATCCGTTATGTCACGGAAGCTTCCGTCATTGAACAGAACGGCAAAGCGTATTCCCTCGGCATTGAAGCGGTTGTCGTGGTCGAGATAGATATCCTGAATGGCACCGGAGGGCGTTACTTCGAAATGGTTTATCGGAATCGTTGTCACTGAAAAATCAGCTTCGACACCGTCAAGATACAGGGTATAAGATGTTTTTCCGTCTTCATCCGAAATCATAGGTTCGTCGATTCCGGGAATCGTATATCCGTAAACCTGACGTGCCTCCGATTCTCCCTGATACTTTGCAAAAACAGCAAGATCGTCATCCTGCCAGATGAAAAGGTCACCTTCGTAAAAAGCAGAAGAAGGAACCCGTCTGATTTCAAGAGATTCAACGGCTTTTACGTGAATCGGGAATCCGGAGCTGACTACGTGTGAACCGATGGCATAGGAAATGCTGACGTCTGTTGCGGAACAGGAAAGGCATTCTCCGTCGGCAGGAGTCATAATGATATCGTCAGGCTTTACGGGGAGTGTCGACGGACAGTTGTTCTCAACAATAACGCCTGAACTTGCAGTATATCTGAAAATGACGGAAGATGAGTCTGCATATGAGACGCTTACGTCAAGACCCGAAGGATCAAAGAAATCCTCTCCGGCATAGTATTCAGTTTTGCAACTCCCGGAAACAGAGATGGAGGAAAGATTTATTACTTTAAGCTCAAGAGCCGACGTGTACTTGCCGAAGGAGAAGGTTACGAGTGTGTCTTCTGTCAGTGGTGAGGCGACCCTGTACGTAAGAGACGCGCCGGTCAGCGCCTCGGCAGAACCGTCGGAATACAGAACGGTTCCGACATAGCCGGCAGGAGAAAAGTTTTCGCCTTCATAATATGTACTTCTGCCCGTGATGCAGCTTACGAAGAAGCCGCTTACCGTTTTGTTCTCGGCTGCAGTCTGAAACGACATTGCCGGTACCAGAGCAAGCAAGAGAATCACCGCTGCAATGAACGCAGAAAGCACTCTTTTCTTTCCATAGGACATTAATATTGTTCCTTTCATTATATAAGCAAAAAATATATCATCATATTATATCATTGATTGGCGGAAAAATCAACCTTTTCTGCAATGAAATGACATTAAGAAAACCGTATGAAAAATACCGCCTTCACAGTGAAGACGGCATCATAAAAAAGTGTTGATTCTTTGTCATTCTTTTGATGACAGGCCTGCTGCGGCAATGAAGAAGGAAGCTGTCTGTTCGGGAGTAAAGTCAGTGCCGGAAGACAACCACCAGCGTACGGTTTCTGCAAAGGCTGAAGCGTAAAAATCCGTCAGGTAAGCCCTCGGAATTTCAAAGGAATCAGCGGACCGGCCTTCGTCGGCAGTACCGTTCCGGGAATCATCCGACAGTACGGTGCCGAAAATATCTTTCATATACTCTTTGAAGAAGGAAAGAAAAATTTCTCCGCTTTCGCAGGATATGATATCGTTTACTCTGTATTTTGAATCTCTTATGTGATGAAGAATATGGGCGAGTCTGTCACCGAGAGAACCCATATTTCCATGCGATATGTAGGTTCCGCACATCTCGGGATGCTGAGAAAAAATGTGACCGAATATTTCGTCGCACATTGCCTTGAGCATATCGTCCTTCGTTTCAAAATGTGAATAGAAGGTGCTTCTTCCAATATTGGCTTCATCGATTATGTCCTGCACCGTAATGTTCGTAAAGCGCTTCTTTGCAAGAAGATTTGTCAGTGCGTCAAAAATTGCTGCCCTTGTTTTTATCTGTCTGCGGTCCATTGTACGTTCCTTCATTTTGCCGTATGCTGTTTGTCTTTATGAATATCATCGTCCGGATTTGTTCTTTAAAAGGCAAAAACATACAAAGTGTTCCGTATCTTACAATGTGTGCGTTTTATGTGTTGACATTCCGCTGTTGCAGGAGTATAATAATGGCAATACATTTGTAAGATAACGAATATATTGTACTGCATTTTGCCCTGTTTGTCAAGAAAAGCCTGATAATATGCAGTAGTATTCGGAAATCCGACGAAAAAAGTGAAGAGATTGACTGCCGCAGATAAGCGGTGATTTCATATGTGAAAGTCGGATGCGGATTTTGTTCGTAAACAGAGATGTAAGATTGAAAGATAAATCATTTTTCCCAAAGAAAGGAAGCTTTTGCTTTGCAAAAGCTATGGTAATAAAAATGAAAGAATTCTTTGAAAAAGTATCGGAATTTCTGTCGCAGCCGATTCCCACGCTGGCAGCCGGAGCCTGTGTCATCATAAGCTTCATTCTTCAGCGAATCGGTGTAATCGGAGGTTCGGGGCTGCCTTCCATTCTCGATCCCGCGTGGATTGCCGTCATCGTCTGCGGCCTTCCTATATTGCATGAAGCAATAGAAGCCATGTGTGAAAAAGATGGCATCGCCCGTATTTCGTCAGAACTGCTTGTGAGCATGGCAATGCTTGCTTCAATTGTTCTTTTCTTTCTGAGTGATGAAAGCGACGAAAGCGGCATCTTTGCAGCAGGCGAGGTTGCGTTTATTATGAATCTCGGTGAGCTGCTTGAAAGCTTTACGACGAAGAAAGCGGGACGCGGTCTTGAAAAACTGATTTCACTCACACCGGTTACTGCCGTGACGGTGGATGAAGGCGGGGAAAGAACGGTCAGGGTGACAGATATTAAGTGCGGCGATATACTGAAAATACTCCCCGGTGAACGTATCCCCGTTGACGGAGAAATAGTTAAAGGAGAGACGAGCGTTGACCAGTCGGTTCTGACCGGCGAATCCCTTCCCGTTGATAAAAAAACGGGAGATAAGGTTTATTCCGGCACGCTGAACTGCTTCGGAACCGTCGAAATAAAAGCATGTGCCGTCGGGGAAGATTCGTCGCTCGGAAGACTGATCGGAATGGTCAGGGAAGCCGAAGAGAAAAAAGCCCCGAGTGAAAGAACAGCGGACAGATGGGCGTCAATCCTCGTCCCTGTATCTCTTGGAGTGGCTCTCGTTACGGGAATCGTCACAGGATTTATGTACGGCTGGTACACGGGCGTATACCGCGCCGTATCGATAATGGTCGTTTTCTGTCCCTGCGCTCTGGTACTTGCAACCCCGACGGCAATTATGGCGGCAATCGGACAGGCAACCTCAAAAGGAGTCCTGATAAAGTCCGGTGAAGCCCTTGATCTGCTCGGACGCTGTGATACCTTTGCATTCGATAAAACCGGTACTCTTACAGACGGCAGAATGTCAGTATGCGGTATAAGGGCTCAGGTCTGCGATGAAGATGCGCTTCTTTTGTATTCGGCGGCAGCTGAGAAGGGAAGCAATCATCCTCTCGGCCTTGCAATTGTAAAATATGCCACGGATAAGAATCTGAATATTCCGAAGGCTTCAAGCTATGAGTCTCTGTCGGGACGCGGAATCTGCGCCGTATTCAGCGACGGTCAGAAGATTTACTGCGGAAAATCAGGATGGATACGTGAATGCGGTTTTGAAATCAACGAAGAATCTGCGAAGGCGCTTGACACTTACCGCTCGCAGGGGAAGGCCACCGTCTGCACGGCAGTATCGGGAACCGGATTTATCGGAATCATCGCTCTCGGCGACAGTCTCCGTCCCGGAGCACGCGAATGCGTTGAAGAGCTTGAAGCCCTCGGAACCGGGGTGATTATGCTGACCGGTGACCATTCGGAGGCTGCGGCTTTCACGGCGGGTCAGGCAGGAGTCCGAAAATATTATGCCGACCTGCTGCCCGAAAATAAGAACGAACGTATTGCAGCTTTGAAAGAGGAGGGCAGAACCGTCGCGATGGTCGGTGACGGAGTCAACGATGCCCCGGCTCTCAAGACAGCCGACGTAGGCATTTCAATGTCGGAGCTTGGAAACGATATGGCGGCAGATTCTGCAGACATTGCTCTGATTCACGATGAAATTGGCAAGCTTCCTTATCTTCAGAGACTGGCGCGCGGTACCGTATTTACAATCCGGTTCTGCATTACACTTTCAATGGTCATAAATATCGTCGCGGTATTCCTTTCGGTTCTGGGACTGCTTGGACCGATGGCAGGAGCTCTGGTTCACAACGCAGGCTCGGTTCTGGTTGTGACGATAGCGGCTCTTTTATACGGAAAGCGCTTTGATAAAAAGAAATAAAAAAATAATAATGCCGGGGTCAGTTGACCCCGGCATTATTATTTTTAGAGCAATCAGTCTGCGTATACGCTGACCTGCTTCTTGTCCTTTGTTTTCTGCTCGAACTTAACATTACCGTCGATAAGAGCAAAGAGGGTGTAGTCAGTTCCCATACCGACGTTGTTGCCGGGATGAACAGCTGTTCCTCTCTGTCTGAGAATAATGTTGCCGGCGATTACATGGGCACCGTCAGCCTTCTTGACACCGAGTCTCTTCGATTCACTGTCACGGCCGTTCTTAGTGGAGCCAACGCCCTTCTTATGAGCAAAGAACTGTAAGGAAATTCTGAACATGGTTTTTCTCTCCTTTTAGTTTTTTGTGGTGAGCCGTACTTTACTGATAGTCACGGTCGATTACATCGACGTCGAGAAAATCTGAATTTTCTTCCAGCAGATCGTTCAGCTGGTAGTAATAGGCCTGAAACAGACCGGACACCGCAAATCTTTTGCACTCGTCCTGCTCGAATTCGGGAAGGGCGGCCTTGGCTGTCACAACGATACGTGTGGCACCCTCGTTTACATCGTATTTGACGTCGGAGGCATATGAAATCTCAATGGCATTGACAATGAGCATAGTCATTGCAGACAGTGCCGCGCAGAGAACGTCGTCCCCCGACTCACCGTAACCGGTGTGTCCGTTTTCTTCAAAACCGTAGAAGCTTCCGTTGCTTCTGTAAAATACGACCTTTGTCATTGATTAGCCTTCAATCTTCAGAATGCTAACCTTTGTGTAAGGCTGTCTGTGACCCATTTTCGTCTTCTCATTCTTCTTTGCCTTGTATGTGAAGACATAGATCTTGGGAGCCTTGCCGTTGGCAATGACTTTGGCTGTGACCTTGGCACCTTCAATAACGGGAGTTCCTACACGGAAGCCTTCGCCGTTAGAGATGGCTTTGACCTGATCGAAAACGATCTCGCTGTCTGCTTCGCACTCGAGCTTCTCAACATAAATTGTGTCGCCCTCGCAGACTTTGTACTGCTTTCCGCCTGTTTCGATTACTGCAAACACGAAAAGCACCTCTCTTTCATAA
>DCGL01000113.1:1257-4725 GCA_002314565.1 Clostridiales bacterium UBA1779 | reverse complement strand
AGCCGATTTCAAGCGGCGATATATTATACAACGGATATCACGGCTTGTCAACGGTTTTTGCGATTTTTTTTACTATATGTATATATATGTCACCAAAAATGCCCCGCTTCCGTCGGGAAGCAGGGCAGCGCCGGGACTTTCAGATTCTTTCTCTGAGTCCGGAGTCCGAAAGTCTTAAGGCGGGAAGAGGGAGGCGTGTCATTTTCTTGCCCCGGATTTTTTGAGTTTACCGAGAACTCTGCCGCAGCATACTGCAGTGTCAAAATCCTTGAGCATGATTTTTCCGAATTCGGGATTAAGTGAAATGAGACAGTCTCCGCCGAAGACCTTGAAGTAACCGCAGTCATTGAGCGTATAGATGCAGAGGTCGCCGACGTCGACGGTTTCGGTCTTTTCAACCAGAAGCACGTCACCGTCGCGGAATTTCGGTTCCATACTGTGACCGCTTATGCGGATGGCGTAGTCTGCTCTGTCGGATACTGCACCGGCAGGTATCCGTACCGTTACGTCGGATTCAGCGGAATCAAGATATTCGCCGGTTCCGGCGGAAACGGGAAGATCGAAGAGAGGAATGCGGCGGCGTTCCTGTCTTAAGGCATCGCCTGTGTACGCTGCGGGCTGAGTGGGAACGTTCAGTTTCAGTCTGAGCTGATTCTTCGGAATCTCGGGAACGGTTCCGGAACCGTTTGCCGCGCGGGATATTTCCATCTTGAGAGCGGCTTTGATAAAATCGCGTCCGTAAACGTCAAGAGAACGGAAATCTTCAATGAAGTCCATCTCGTCCGGATTCAGCGTATAGTTGTGTTTGTTTTCGGGAATCCCGAAAACCAGATAGTCAAGAGAAACGCCGAGAGCACTGCATACCGAGGCAATATTGGATAGCTTTACGGAATCCGCCACCCCGGACAGTATTTTGCTGAGCGTGCCGACCGGGACGCCGCTGTCACGTGCAAGCTGTTCGGTTGTGATGTTTCTTTCTTTTTTAAGCTGCTTGATTCTTTCGATATAGTCCGCCATAAGCCAAAGACCCCCGTTTTTTCCGATTACGGATAAATTATAGCACGTTTTTCCGGGTTTGTAAACAGTTTTTTTAAAATAATATCCAAAAACGGAATAAAAATGCTTGACAAACGGTTTCGGTTGGTGTATAATATGGTCACAAAGTTCCGAAAACGGAAAACGGAGGCGTAATTATGACAGGTTATCAGAATATCGGCAACGTAGAAAGAGCATATCCCGTATCACGCGGTTCTGCTGCAATTAAGAAAAACACACGCTGCCTTTACGACAGAATAATCGATTTCTTCTGCATTATAGTGATGTGGCTTGAACGTCCCGTTATCAGATACCTTGCTGCCGGACTCACTGCCGCCGGCGTCGGCGTCACTCTGTTCTTCGTCCTTTCCGGTCTTATCGGTGGAACCATGAGTGCCGTTACCGCGGTACTTGTCGGAATTGCTACGGTTTTCGCCGCTTCGTCAATATTCAACTGGGCGGAATAATTCAGTTCATCTTTTTCTCTTTTTCCCGGGTCCCTGCTGCCGCAGGGGCCTTGTTAATTATTTTATAAAAAATAAAATATTTTACTTGACAAGCGCACAAACGGGATGTATAATATTACATTGTATTATAATCGCCTACTTTGCTTGAAGCGTTTTCACGTTGCAACTTCCTATAATATAGAGGTAGAACGCGGATTTGTATTTAAAAGCGGAAAAAGCGATAATTCTTTGAATGGAGTGAATATTACATGGTCAATGTAACCGACCAGAAGCTCGGTAAAAACCTCAGAAAGAGTTTCTCAAAAACCCGTACGACTCTGGAAATTCCCGATCTTCTTGCAATTCAGACCCAGTCCTTTCAGTGGTTTCTCGACGAGGGACTGAATGAAGTTCTCAGGGACGTGTCCCCTGTCTACGACAATTCGATTTCAAAGAATCTTTCCATCGAGTACATCTCTTACTCGATTGACAAGAATCCCACCTTCTCGGTTGAAGAATGCAAAGAGAGAGACGTAAACTATGCTGCTCCTCTTCGTATCAAAGTCAGACTTACAAACAGACTGACGTCCGAGGTAAAGGAAACCGATGTCTTTATGGGCGATTTCCCGCTCATGACCAAGAACGGCACTTTCGTTATCAACGGAGCAGAACGCGTAATCGTATCCCAGATTATCCGTTCCCCCGGAATGTACTTTGCCTCCGACATTGACAAGGCAGGTAAGCGCATCTATTCCGCACAGGTAATTCCTTACCGCGGTGCATGGCTTGAATACGAAATAGACAGCAACGATATTATGTGGGTCAGAATCGATAAGACCCGCAAAGTCCCCATGACACTGCTCATCAGAGCCCTCGGACTCGTTCCCCAGGGCGGTGACAGCGTACCGAGAGCGGAAATTGATTCTCTTGCCGATATCATCTCCATTTTCGGCGATGACGACAGAATCAGAACCACTGTCGAAAAAGACGAAATGACAAAGAACGCAGAGCAGAGAGGAACCAATCCTTCCCTCGAGTCTCTCGCTGAAATCTACAGAAAGCTTCGTCCCGGCGAGCCTATCCAGTACTCCGCCGCCATGAATCTGATTGCCGCAAACTTCTTTGATACCAAGAGATACAACATCGAAGCTGTCGGAAGATATAAGTTCGACAAGAAGATGGCCATCTCCGCCCGTATCACCGGAAAGACTCTCGCCAAAGACGTCATCAACGACAGAACCGGCGAAGTCCTCTACGAAGCAGGCAAGACTCTGAACGAAGAAGAAGCTCATTACATCGAAGACTGCGGCGTAAACCGTGTGGTTCTCAGCTGCGACGGCACAGAGGTCGTTGTTTTCTCAAACTGCACCTGCTGGCCTGCAAAGATCATCGGTGACGATCTTTCCGATTGCGGTGTAAAGGGCAAGGTCCGCACACAGCTGTTCTATGAAATCATCGAACGCTGCTCCGGCGACATTGATGCAATCAAGAAGGAAGTCAGAGCCAATATGGCTGAGCTCTGCCCCAGATACATCACCCGTGACGATATCTTCGCCACAATCAACTACTTCCTCGGCCTCAAGTACGGTATCGGCTGCACTGACGATATCGACCATCTCGGAAACAGACGTATCCGTTCCGTCGGCGAACAGCTGCAGAACCAGATCCGTATCGGCTTTATGAGAATGAACAAGGCCGTTCAGGAAAGAATGAACACTCAGGATCCCGACAAGCTGACTCCCGTTGCAATCATCAACACAAGACCGATGCTGTCAGTCATCCGTGAGTTCTTCGGTTCTTCACAGCTTTCACAGTTTATGGACCAGGCCAACCCCCTGTCCGAACTGACACATAAGAGACGTCTTTCCGCTCTCGGCCCCGGCGGTCTGTCCCGTGACCGTGCTTCCTTCGACGTCCGAGACGTACACTACACCCATTACGGACGTATGTGCCCCATCGAAACGCCTGAAGGTCCTAACATCGGTCT
>DCGL01000113.1:901-1232 GCA_002314565.1 Clostridiales bacterium UBA1779 | reverse complement strand
TATCTTGCAACTTATGCAAAGATCAGCGAATACGGCTTCATCAAGGCTCCCTACCGCAAGGTCGTACACGAAACCGCTGCCGACGGAAGAATTATTTCTCATGTTTCCGATGACGTTGAATATATGACTGCCGACGTTGAGGACAATTACATTATCGCCCAGGCCAACGAGCCTATTGACGATAAGGGTATGTTCGTCAACGCAAAGGTAACTGCTCACGACAGAGGAGAATTCAAAGAGTATCTGCCTGAAGAAATCGACTATATGGACGTATCGCCTAAGATGGTCGTTTCAGCCGCAACCGCTATGATTCCCTTCCTTGAGAACGACG
>DCGL01000113.1:490-795 GCA_002314565.1 Clostridiales bacterium UBA1779 | reverse complement strand
CACCGGTATGGAATACAAGGCTGCCTGCGATTCCGGCGTAACGGTTCTGTGCCGCAGACCCGGCGTCGTAACCTTCGTCGAATCTTCCAAGATTGTCGTCAAGTCCGACGACGGTGATTCCGACGTATATCCGCTCATCAAGTTCAAACGTACCAACCAGGGAACCTGCTGCAACCAGAGACCTATCGTCAGAGACGGCGAGAGAGTCACTGCCGGTCAGGTTATCGCCGACGGTCAGGCAACTTCACAGGGTGAAATCGCCCTCGGAAAGAATGCCCTTATCGGCTTTATGACCTGGGAAGGTT
>DCGL01000113.1:0-481 GCA_002314565.1 Clostridiales bacterium UBA1779 | reverse complement strand
AAGGTTATAACTACGAGGACGCCGTTCTTCTTAACGAAAACCTCGTCCGCAATGACGTTTACACTTCACTTCATATTGAAGTATATACACACGAAGCCCGCTCCACCAAGCTCGGAGACGAAGAAATCACACGTGAAATCACTCAGGTCGGCGAAGATATGCTCCGCAATCTCGATGATGACGGTATCGTAAGAATCGGTACCGAGGTTCACGCCGGTGATATCCTCGTCGGTAAGGTTTCTCCCAAGGGTGAAACCGATTTGACTGCCGAAGAAAGACTGCTGCGCGCCATCTTCGGTGAAAAGACCAGAGAAACGAGAGACACCTCACTGCGTCTGCCTCACGGAGAATCCGGTATCGTTGTCGACGTAAGAGTATTCTCACACGACAACGGTGACGATATGCCCACGGGCGTAAACAAGGTCGTTCACGTCTACGTCGCCCAGAAGCGTAAGATTTCCGTCGGTGACAAGATGGCCGG
>DCGL01000154.1:3226-8829 GCA_002314565.1 Clostridiales bacterium UBA1779 | reverse complement strand
GACGGCAGCGTAACCATTCCCGAGGTTCTGAGACCGTATATGGGCGGAACCGAGAAGCTCATAAAGAAATTCTGATTTATGGAAGATAACAACGGTCAGTCAAGACTGTTTTCCAAAAATGACAGCGGTTTTACCTGCGCCCATTGCGGGCGCGAGGTAAAGCCGCTCGGCTATTCTTCAAGGAATCACTGTCCGTTCTGCCTCTGGTCTTTGCATCTCGATAACAATCCCGGTGACAGAGCAAGCGAATGCGGCGGTGAGCTTGAACCCGTTTTTGCTGAACCTGACCCCAAAAAGGGATATATAATCACTCATCGATGCGTAAAGTGCGGGTCAATCAGACGCTGCCGTACAGCTCATGAAGCAAAAGTTCAGCCGGACGATATCAATCTTATAATCAAACTCACGGTGGCAAATTATGCCGGAAAATAAAATAAAGCTCCCGGAACTACTCTGTCCCGCAGGATCAGTTGCTGCTTTTGAAGCTGCACTTCGCTGCGGAGCGGACGCCGTTTATCTCGGGGCACGCGGCTTCAACGCCCGCGCCAATGCCGCTAACTTCTCATATGAAGAACTGTCTGACGTAACGGCCGAGGCGCACAAAAAAGGAGTCCGAATTTATCTGACTCTGAATACACTTATATTTGACCGCGAGATGAGAGACTGCCTGTCTGCTGCTGAAAAAGCTGCCGAATGCGGTGTGGATGCTCTTATCGTCGCAGATGCCGGGCTCTGCTCGGCCATTTTGCGTGAATTCCCGGGTCTTCCGCTTCACGCAAGCACACAGATGTCGGTACATTCTGCTGCTGCCGGAAAAATTCTTGCAGACCGCGGATTTTCGCGTGCCGTTCTTGCCCGCGAAATGTCCAAACAAGATATAGGAACCTTTACACAGACTGCCGGAATTGAATCGGAAGTATTCATTCACGGGGCACTCTGCGTCTGCCATTCGGGACAGTGCCTGTTTTCGTCCATAGTCGGCGGACGCTCAGGTAACCGCGGAGAATGCGCCCAGCCCTGCCGGCTTCCATACGGAACTCCATCCGGAAAGGCTTATCCTCTCTCACTAAAGGATCTGTCTCTCTGCCGCTGCGTTCCCGAACTGATAAATCTGAATATAAGCTCACTTAAAATAGAAGGAAGAATGAAACCCGCCGAATACGTCGGTGCCGTCACTTCCGTATGGCGCCGTCTTCTCGACGAAAATCGCGCCGCCACTCCTGAAGAAGAACAGTATCTTGCGGATATTTTCTCGCGTCAGGGCTTTACGAACGCATATTTCAATTCAAGAATCGATCATAAAATGCTCGGTATCCGAACCGACGACGATAAGAGAAGAAGCGAGAAGACTGCGCGGAAGCAGGTAGCAGACAAGCGCTCTGCCGAAGAAATAGCTCCGCCTCTTCCCCATCCGACCTGCGATACTTCGTCTTGTGTACTCCTAAAACCTCAGAAAAAGAGAGAAAATCTGCGCACTGCTGTTTTCTATGACCCCTGGCAGATAACGGAATCAGCCAAAAAGTTCTTTGATATCTGCTTCATTCCGCTTGAAAAATACCAGAAAGCACTCAAAGACGGAAACGCAACCGGTGCCGCCGTGCTGCCCCCCGTTATATACGACAGCGAAGAAGCCGAAATTTCGCTGATGATAAAAAACGCAAAGGCGAAGGGGCTTACAGACCTGCTCATTTCAAACGTCGGTCATCTTCATTTTGCAACGGAAAACGCTCTTGTTCCTCATGGAAATTTCAGACTTAACGTCACCAACAGTGAAACGATGCGTTATTACGAGGACCTCGGCTTTTACGACTGTGTTTTGTCCCCCGAACTAACGCTTCCGAGAATCAGAGATATCCAGGGCCGCAGTTCTGCCCTTATATACGGCAGAATCCCGCTGATGGTCACTGAAAAATGCGTCGGACAGGAATGCGGAGGCTGTAAGGTCTGTGATTCAGGCAAGGCATTCATCACGGACAGAATGGGCAAAAAGCTGCCTGTTCTCAGATGCTGGAAGCACCGTTCTGAAATTTTCAACTGCGTACCGGTTTATATGTCGGACAAACCCGAAATTCTTCGCGAATACGGCATACGAGCTCAGCATTATATCTTTTCCACCGAAACCGCCCGCGAGGTTGACAAACTGATTAAAGCATTTTCATCAAAATCCGAATTTCCCCTGACCGGTCAGACGAGACGGATTCAGGTCAAGTAACGGAGGTCAATATTGAAAAAATTCAAAGCATTAACAGACGGACTGGCCATCCTTCTTGCAGTACTTATTATTATTTTCTTAGCCGCAAACTACGTCAAGTACAAGCCGGACACTCAGAAAGTTGAAAAAGGCATTTCGAAGCTGTATCAGTTTTTTGACAATACACAGACAAACCGCGACTATATGCGGCTTGCAATTCTGCTTTGTCTGTCTTCTGCTGTCAGCATGATTTTCAGAAAACGACCGGAAATCAGCGTTCTTACTTCGCTTTCGGTCTTTGCCTACGTTATCAATATGCTCTTCAACAAACAGCTGTCAGAGCACCCGATGGTAGTCACAATACTGTCCCTGTGTCATTGCATCGGCTGTCTGATTTACTGTGCATACAGAGACCGTTTTGAAGATAAGCATCATCTTTCAAACGCATCGGTTCTGTGCTCTGCCGGCTCTCTCGGACTGACGGCTTACATTCTGACGTTTCTGCTTAAATACGACAGCGTCAGAGAAATGGGCGAAAAAATCGCCGAAAGCGGAATCAGCTTATCGCATAAAATCAGATTTGACACAACCTTCGTAAGCCTCATATATGAAAAGCTGATAAATTCCGGAGTGGACGAAGCAAGAGATTTGTCTCTCAGCATTGCTTATGACGTAAAAGTATCTTCACTTAAGAATTATTTTCTTTCTTCTCTTGAACCGGAAGAACTCAAATCATATTTGTTTCTTCTGATTTTTATCCTCGTTCCAACGGTTCTGATTGTGATTATGAGAAAGAAATTAAGATTTATTCCCGTAGTTCTCTCTGCAATCCCCTGCGTTTATGCAATCATTGCCGTTCATGCAGGCAAGCTTTCGGCTTTGCCTCTCTCAATAACCGTAATGACCGTTGCAACGTTTCTCTGCTCATACGCTCAATTTGACCAGTACGGCCGCGGACATGACTCCGCATACGCCCCCGAAGGTGAACGCACTGACGAGGAAGGCGAAACCGAAGCTGACGTCGAAGACGAACAGGAAGTATTTTACTCCTGACATATACACATACTCAAGGTGGATTTTATGCTGCATTATGAAACAATTCCGCAGGAACTTGCCGAGAGAATGGAGGCCGAAAAAGCCGATGGGTCTTATGCCCGCGTTGCTTTTGATGAAAAAAACGCAATTAGACGATTTTCATCTTCAAAACGCACTCACCTTCGTTCCCCCTTCGTCCAGGACTGCGATAAAATTCTTTACTGCCCGTATTTCAATCGCTACAGCGATAAAACCCAGGTTTTTGCCCTATATAAAAACGACGATATCTCACGCCGTCTGCTTCACGTGCTTCTGGTTTCCAGAATTGCAAGAACGATAGGCGCGGCGCTCAATCTCAATCTCAATCTGATTGAAGCCATCTCCCTCGGTCACGATATGGGTCATCCTCCCTTTGCTCATTCAGGAGAAAGATATCTTGACGCAATTTATCACGGCAGAACCGGAAGACATTTCTCACACAATATTCAGTCGGTCGAGGTTCTTGACAGAATCTTTCCGTATAATATCTGTCTTCAGACGCTTATCGGTATTGCCTGCCATAACGGCGACCTGAGCTGCGACGAATATCATCCTAAATCCCTTGACAGCTTTGACCGTTTTGACACTCTGATTGAAGACTGCAAAAAAGATAAAAACGCTATCGAAAAGCTGGTGCCTTCAACTCTCGAAGGCTGTGTCGTCCGTTTTGCAGACATAATTGCCTATCTCGGAAAAGACAGACAGGACGCTGACCGAGTCGGTTTCCTTTCCGACAGCGTTTACGACGAAAACGATATCGGCCGCGTAAATGCCGAAATTATAAACAATCTCGAAGTTAATATAATAACGAACAGCTACGGCAAGCCTTATATCAAAATGGATAAAGATCATTTTGATGCCATGATGAAGGCAAGACAGGAAAATTACGAGAAGATTTACCGTCCCGCCACTGCCGCCGCTCATCTTGAAAAGAACGTACGTCCCATGATGGAACAGATGTACGAAAAACTTTTGACTGATATACTGAACGGCAACAAATCGTCCCCGATTTTTACAAATCACATAAACTATATAAACGCCATCAAATATCCCAGATCTCTTCCCTACGGTGACACGGATCCCGACGTCATAGTCTGCGATTTCATAGCAGGAATGACTGATGATTTCTTCATCGATCTGTTTAACCTGATGTTCCCGGACAACACGTACGAAGTGGAATACAAAGGATATTTTTGCTGAAAACGGGAGCCGCAGCGCTCCCGTTTTCATATATGTTTCTGTCCTTGTATAATAACTGTTGACAGAAAAATAAAAATGTGCTATACTCCACACAAATTTATTTATTCCGAGGTATAAAAATGGGTAACAAAATAGCTATAATCGGAGCAGGTAAAGTCGGAGCTTCAATCGCTTATACGATGGCAGTTGACGGTTCCGCTTCTGAAATCGTACTGATTGATATAGACCAGCAGCGTGCTTTCGGTGAAGCAATGGATATCAGACAGGGGGCAGCATTTATTTCACCTCTGATTATTAACTCAGGAGATTATCCCGATGCCGCTGATTCGGATATTGTAATAATCACCTGCGGACTTTCAAGAAAACCCGGCCAGACCAGACTTGACCTTGCCAAGGTAAACACAGAAATTATCAAATCCATCATTCCGAAAATAGTCAGTGTCGCACCGAATGCCGTTTACATACTCGTCGCCAACCCAGTTGACATTCTGACCTACGCCTTCTGCAAGTATTCTGGACTTCCTTCAAACCGAGTCATCGGAACCGGAACACTGCTTGACACAGCACGTCTGCGCGCCAGAATTTCACAGGCCTTCAACTTAAGTATGAGAAACATTCACGGCATCGTTCTCGGTGAGCACGGAGATACTTCCTTCATTCCCTGGTCTCTTTGCACAGTCGGTGGTGTCAGCCTTCAGGAATTCACCAGCAAGGAAGGTATCGCTCTCGAAGGAGATTATTCTCCTGAAGAAATTGAAAAATACGTTCGCTCATCAGGCGGCACGATTATCGCTGCCAAAGGAGCCACCTATTATGCGATTTCGCTCAGCACAAATCATATAGTCAAAGCCATATCACGCGGTATTGACACGATTCTTCCAGTATCCTCAATGCTTCACGGTGAATACGGAATCAGCGACGTCTGTCTCAGCACCCAGAACGTCATTTCGAATTGCGGCGTAAAGCAGCTTCTTGAAGTGCCTCTTACCGAAGAGGAGTACAAAAAGCTTCACATTTCTGCTGAGGCTCTCAAAAAGGTTATCAAAGATATCGGAATATAAAGCTGCCACGCTTGCTTCGATGACCAAGAGACCGCTGTTTGATTCCTTTCTGTCCGACCATAAAAACAATAAGGAGC
>DCGL01000154.1:0-3214 GCA_002314565.1 Clostridiales bacterium UBA1779 | reverse complement strand
GCTCCTTATTGTTTTTATGGTCGGAGTGACTGGACTCGAACCAGCGGCCTCTTGGTCCCGAACCAAGCGCACTACCAAGCTGTGCCACACCCCGTTATGACCATAATATTATATCACTAAAGCCGAGCTTCGTCAAGATATAATTATAATAAAGTAAGTATTCTTTTTAGAGTACCGATTTACACCGAAAAAACATCTCTTGTTCAGTACTTTTGTCTTGACTATTCCAGATTGTTCTTATATAATTATGTTATATCAAAATTTATTCTCAGGAGTAAAGAAATGAAAAAAATCTTATCACTTGCATTGACGGCTGTTATGCTCCTCTCAATGCTCTCACTCATTCCCTTCAGCACTTCAGCTGCAGCCTGGGACGGAACTACAGCAACCGAGTTCACCGGTAAGGGCACTGCTTCCGATCCTTACATCATCGCTTCAGCCGAGAACCTCAAGTATCTGCAGAAGATGGTTGCAGACGGCGAGGACTACAGAGGCGAATACTTCACCCAGACTGCCGATATTGACCTGAACGGCAAAGAATGGACTCCTATCGGAGACAGCGGTATGTACTTCAGCGGCGTCTATGACGGACTTGGCCACGAAATCAAGGGTCTGTTCATTTCCGACGGCACTCTCACATATTGCGGACTGTTCGGATATATCACTTCGGATTACAACAACGAAACCGGTATTATGAACCTCAAGCTCAGCGGTGAAATCAAAATCGACAACCTTGAAAAGGATGCCGGTATCGGTGCTCTCTGCGGCTGGGTATACAAAGATTCCGCCGACAGCTTCAAAATTGAGAAAATTTACAATATCACAAACAACGTAAACATCACAATCAATGCCAACGCCAAACAGCCCCGTCTCGGTGCCGTTCTCGGCTATGCATTCAATGCCGAAGTATTCAACGTGGTAAACAACGGCAATATCGACTACATCGGTTCCGCTCATACACGTATCGGCGGTATCGTCGGTCAGACCAACCGCACACATTACAAGAACTGCGTAAACAACGGTAACCTCACCGCTACAGTCACCGGAACCGCTTCTTCCCAGATTGGCGGTATGTCCGGTATGACCACTTATAAGCTTGCAAACGTTGAAACAGAGTTTGATCATTGCGTAAACAACGGAAAAATTACCATGGTTTCCGAAAACGGACACTGTATGGGTGCCGGTATCGTTGGTTCTCTTTATTCTTCAGGCACAGAACTTTTCCTGAACATTCACGACTGCATCAACAACGGTGCTGTTTCCGCAAAGATGACAGCTACCGATGAAACTGCCTGCAGCGGCAAGTACGCATACGCTGCCGGTATATGCCCCAGACTGAACGTCGGAACGGATACGATTATCAACAACGTAAATACATCTCTCGATATCACTTCAGAAAGCATCACAGGCGACCAGGCTGCAGGTATCATCAGCGGTATTACAGCAGGAACTGCCGAAAACGTCAAATTTGAAAACAACGTAACTCCTACAACAGAAGTATGCAAGACCAGCGTTTTCGAACTCAATCAGACGAAGAACTTCGGTTCAGCCACAGATAAGGACCTCAAGACAAGAACTGCCCCCATTATGGCCGAAGTTAACGCAGCTTTCAAGGCAGTAATCAACGATTATCCTTCCGATAAACCCGTTGAAGAGACGACAGCCAAGGTTGAAGAAACAAAGGCACCCGAAACCGAAGCCAAGACCGAAGCTGTGACAACCGTCGCCGAAGAGCCCACACAGGCTCCTGCCGATGAAACCACAGCAGCTCCCGAAGTAACAACAGAAGCCCCTGCCGCCAAGAGCGGATGCGGATCTGTCGTATCTCTCGGCGTTGCACTCGTCGCCGTACTCGGCTCAGCAATCGTATTCAAGAAGCACTGATAAACTTATTAGACCGACAGAATCATCCAATCCGATTCTGTCGGTCTATTTTTCTTTTACAAGCAACAAGACCCACGCATCGAACTGACTTTTCTTTCCTCGTGGGTCTTTTAATTTATTCATTTAAAAAAAGACCGACAAACTGAAAATTCCAATCCGATTCTGTCGGTATTTTCAACTGACAAGGATTAATAAATTATTTATCAATCTAAAAGGACATTTCTGACGCAAGCAATCTGCTTTTCAACAGACTGTGGGGATGTGCCACCGAGACTGCAGCGTCTGTTGACACAGTTGTCAAGGTTTACGGCATCGTAAACTCCTTCGTCGATAAGGTCGCAGAATGATCGGTATTCGTCAAGAGTCAGGTTTTCAAGGACCTTGTCGTTTTCCGTGGCATAGGCCACAAGCTGACCGGAAATCTTATAGGCACTTCTGAAAGGAAGTCCCTTGCCGACGAGATAGTCTGCAAGATCCGTGGCGTTAATAAAGCCTCTCTGAGCCGCTTTGAGCATATTGTCAACATTGGCACTCATAGTTGCCATCATGCCGTCAAAAATGCCGAGACAGGCCTTTACGCTGTCACAGGCGTCGAAGACTCGTTCTTTGTCTTCCTGCATATCTTTATTGTATGCAAGTGGCAGTCCCTTCATCGTTGTAAGCAATGAAATCAGGTCGCCGTATACGCGGCCTGTCTTTCCCCTGACAAGCTCTGCCATATCGGGATTCTTCTTCTGAGGCATAATGGAGGAACCTGTCGTAAAACCGTCTGACAGTGAAATGAAACGAAATTCCCAGGAAGCAAACAGAACGGTTTCTTCGGCAAAGCGGGAAAGATGCATCATAAGTATCGACAAATCCGAGCAGAGTTCAAGAGCAAAATCTCTGTCGGAAACACCGTCAAGAGAATTCATACATACGGAATCAAGGCCCAGCAGTCCTGCTTCATATTCTCTGTCAGTCTTATAAGTGGTACCGGCAAGAGCACAGCAGCCGATGGGTGACGAATTGAGTCTCTTGCGGCAGTCGCATAGTCTGTCGCAGTCGCGAAGCAGCATTGCGGCGTATGCCATAAGCCAGTGACCGAAGGTTATCGGCTGAGCTCTCTGAAGATGCGTATAGCCGGGCATTACGCTGGACTTGTACTGCTCTGCCCTGTCGGTCACGGTTTTGATAAGCTTTTTTGCAAGCTCCGTTATCTCATCAATCTCGTCTCTGAGATACAGTCTTACGTCAAGAGCCACCTGATCGTTGCGGCTGCGTGCTGTATGAAGCTTCTTTCCGGCATCCCCGATTCTTTCGGTCAGCACCTGCTCGACAAACATATGAA
>DCGL01000165.1 GCA_002314565.1 Clostridiales bacterium UBA1779 | reverse complement strand
CCAGGGGACGTAAGTGGTGGTGCAAAATTGCACCACCACTTACGTCCCCTGGCTACATTTCGGTATTTATTCTTTATCCGCCAGTTCTTCGAGGCTTTTCAGCGTTTCTTCAACGAGCTGCTGACCGCCCTCGGGGGAAACCTGACACGAGAAAATGATTGCGCTGTAGCCCTTGCCCTCTTCGCCGCGCTCGGTGCAGAGGTATCCGGCCGTTCCCACGCAGGCTTCGGGCGGAGCGCAAAGCTCGACGCAGAAGGTCTGAATGAAGGGCGAACGTGCCTGCATTCTGTGCTGATAGTCCATGTAAAGCTCAAAAGGATTGGTCGCAAAGGCGATTTCGCCGACGCGGACGGTATGAAGCTCCATCGGAATGTCCTTTTTTGTCTTCTGTTTTTCGTATCTGTTGATAATCGCGTTGAATCTCTTGCGGTCTGAAAGAATTTTCGTGTTGTACTTGAAATCCGCCTCGGGATCGTCTGTCGTGACGTAAGACTTGGCGCGTGCCGCTGCAAGACCTCCGACGCAGTATTCGTATTCCGAATCTGTAATCAGTCTGCGGCGCAGGCTGATTTCGCGGACGGAGTGCAAAACCGGCACCTCGGTCTGAATATCCTTACTTGCCCAGGAATAAACTTCGTCAAAGGCACCGCAGATTCGTTCCGCGATGTCCTTTCTTGCGTTGAGTTCCGCAATATCCTCTTCTGCTTCACCGTATTTCAGGCGGAAGCGGCGGCTCTGGGCATCTTTATAATGAAGAATACGCGGGGCAAGGTCACCTGCACAGGCTGCCTGAGGAAGAATGAAGATATCTCCGTATTTTGCACGCAGATTTTCTCTGACTTCATTCCAGAATGAAGCGCTGAGATAATACGAGTGCTCCGAATTCTGGGACGGGCATGGGACGTTGACGATTGCGCCGGTGAGTTTATTATTCTCATCGAAGGTATACATCAGATTGATGAAATGGTCGGCTCCGGCTTCATAGTGCGAAAACTTGTCGTCGTTTGTCTTTCCGTACATTGCAGCGTGACCGTTTACGGCAAAGGTATCTGTTACGTCGACGCCGGCGCGCTTTGAAAGATCGTCGCTATACCAGACTCTTCGGCTGTGCGCAACGACGGCATAGCCGTAACCGTAGGCAATTCCTGCGGGACGGCGTCCGTTCCAGGCATCAACGACTGCATCGGCAATCTTGCGTGTATAGAAATCAATATATTCATCGGAAGAAGCAATCTCGATCTTTACGGGAATTGTGTCTTCGGGATGTCCGGAGATAGTATAGGTGACGTTATCGTGGCCGCGGGCTCCGCCGGCATGTGTATGCGTAAAGTTGGCTATGATTTTGTCCGTATCGATTTCGGAATTCTTTTCTTTTACGAGCCGTCTTACGGTATCGAGAAAATCAGGACCCCATCCGACCATATCGACGGATACGAAAATCACGTAATCACTTCCGCCGTCAATGACGAGGGCAGTGCTCGTTATCGGGTCGTGGACTCCTTTTGAAACGCGCAGATAGGCCTGACCCGGCATAATGACCGGCTTGTCGGTTGAAATGTCGCAGGTGCTCCATCCGATTTTTACAGCTTCCATTTTTGAACTCCTTTTCCCGGAACCGCAGGTTTCCGGATCTGAAATTATGCTTTCGTGAAATAATTATAGCACTTAAAAAGCATTTCCGTCAATAATATATTGCCAATTTCCCAACTCTATGCTATAATTTTTGAGGATACAATTTATAACTTCGTAATTTTACTGAAAAAGAGGCAGATTATGGCACGTTACATTCCAATGCCGGCATATCCGGATATGATGCCGGTGGATATTTCATTCGTATTTGAAAAAGAAAAGCCTGCAGGAAAGCACGGATTTCTCAGAGCCGACGGTGAAGACTTCAGATTTGAGGACGGAACTCTCGGAAGATTCTGGGGCACCAACTTCAACGGCGGAGCCTGCTTCCCTTCACATGAATATGCTCTGAAGGTTGCACAGCGCCTTGCAGAGTCCGGCTGCAATATCGTCCGCTTCCATCAGCTTGATGCCGAGTGGGATACGCCGAACATCTACGGCTATTCAAAGGGAAAGCGCGTATCAACAACGCGCGAGCTTGACCCGAAGTCCCTCGACGCCCTCGATTATCTGATCTGGGCTCTCAAGGAGCAGGGCATTTACTGCTACCTCGATATGATGACCTACCGTCACTTCAAGGAAGGCGACGGCGTTGCGTCTTATGAAAAGCTCGGCGACAGCGCAAAGCCGTATTCGATTTTCGACCGCCGTCTGATTGAGCTGCAGAAGGAGTTCGTAACTCAGATCTGGTCGCATTTCAATCCTTACACCGAGCTTGAATACAGGGATGACCCCGTGTTCGTTATGAGCGAAATCACAAACGAGTGCGATCTTTTTGAAAAGCGCGAGGGCATCACCGTTGAGCCCTACGTTACGGAATTCCGTCAGGGATTTTGCGACTGGCTTGTGAAAAACGGCCGCGAATACGACTGGCAGAACTGCGACCTTTACGCAAAAGACGCCGCTCTGATTGATTACAAAATCGACGTCACGCGCTCGTATTATAAGGAAATCTACGATGCCATGCGTGCAGCCGGGGTGAAAATTCCGATTACCGGCACGAACTGGACCCACACGATGGGCCTTGTCAAGGCTCACGACGAGATGGATTTCACCGATTCACACGATTATTGGTATGACTGGAAGTGGGGAAATCTTGACCGCGTTTCCCAGAACAAATCCGCTGTCACGACAGGCTCGACGGACACCTCGGTTATGGTGAAGAATGCCAGAATGAACGTTGTCGGAAAGCCCTTCTTCATCTCGGAATGGGATATGCCCTGGCCGAACACCTACCGCGCTGAGGGTCCCATATATTATTCGGTAATAGGAGCACTTCAGGGCTGGGGCGGCTTTGCCATCCACACCTATTCTTACGGTACAAGGCTTGAGGATATGAAGGTTCTCGGCCGCGAGGGCTCATCGCCCATCGGCGGAGTTCCCTACAGAGAAGGAATCTTCTCAACCTGGAACGACCCCGCAAAGTTCGGTCTGTTCTATCATTCGGCTCTTATTACAAGACGCTGCGATATTTCCCCTGCAAATAAGCTTGTCGCCGTAAAGACGAAAAAGCTTGCCGCAACGGAAAAAGCAGCATTTGCTTCCCTGCTTGAGCGCAGCCGCGTAAGGTCATATTTCGGCGAAGACCTGCCCGAGGGCTACGATTGTATGGTTGACGAATGCGAACGCGTACCGACAGAAGGATCGCTCGTCGTTTCGGACAACGGTGAAATCTGGCGCGATGCAAGTCTTGGGGTTGCCGGCATTGATACAGCGAGAACCAAGGCAGTATACGGCTGTCTCGGACGCGGACGCACTCAGTCCTCAACTAAGGCCTCATCATACAGAACATTTGAGATGACTGATATGAGCATCACGCCGTACAGTGATTTCGGCGTAATTATCTGCTCCTCTCTCACGGACGACCCGATTTCATCTTCAAATAATATGCTTCTCACCGCAATCGGCCGTGCCCGCAACACGAATATGCAGTTTGACGGCGAAAAGTACGTGGATATCGGTGAGCCCCCGATTCTTGCCGAGGTCATTGAAGCAGACGTAAAAATAAAGACTTCCATCGGCGACAAGCTGACGGTCTGGGGCGTCAACGCCGAGGGCTGCTACGCCGGAAAATGCAAGACGGAATACGCTGACGGCATTCTCACCGTTCACATAGGTGACGCCGAAAACCCGGCCTGCTATTATCTCATAGTGGCGGAATAAAAAACTTCTGGCATTTTTCCGGTTCTCGGAATATTACTATTGTAAAAAACACAGAATGCAGAACCCCAAACAGGTTCTGCATTCTTTTTCTGCATTCCGTAAAAAAAGAATGCAGGTCAGACAATATTCAAAGGTCCTCAACTGTATCAATATCCTGAAGCTCTTCTTTGCGGCAAAGGACTTTTGCAACGCGGTCGGGGCAGTCTTTGAGAATCGAGCGACCGCCGCGGTCGCCGCTGAGCGACAAAAGCTTCTGGGCAAGAAAGCCCGCAAATACTATGGGATTGCCGGGATTTTCACCGTCAAAGGTGCAGGCGGCAACGGGTGCCGGACTGCACGAATATTCAGCCGGCTTTTCGTCATGAACGTGTGAAAGCGAAGCCGAACTGTCGGGACGTTCCGCAAGCTTTACGTCAAGAACACGCAGAACCGTTTCCGGGGTGATGTTCGGTTGGTCCGCCACGAGAAACAGAATCCTGTCGCTGTCGGCAACTTCACCGCAGGCGTTTACCGCTGCGCGTATGGTATAAGACATACCAAACTCGCTTTCAGGGCAGTCAATGCCGCCGCGAACGTTTGAAAGGATTTCTTTATAGCGTGATACAACGTGAAGCTCAGCCCCGGTCCGTTCCGAGACGGCAGAGAGAACGTCATATCCGTGACGGTACAAGGGCTTACCGCGATATTCGCAGAGCAGCTTGTTCGAGCCGAAACGGCTGGCGTTTCCGGAGGCAAGCAGACAAAGATGAATCTTGCCGCCGGAACAAGTCCCGGCGGCTTTTTCATCGGATTTATCGCTTATATATGAGGCCTTGCAGTCACTGAATGAATCAACAGACCTGTCTTTCATCAGTCTCCCTTTTCCATCACGATGCGTTCGGGGGTTATCGGCAGTGAACGGAACCATTTTCCCGTGGCTCTGTAAATGGCGTGTGCAAGTGCGGGAGCCGGGGTATTGATAACGATTTCACCTATTGACTTCGCGCCGAAGGGACCCATAGCCTCATAGCTCGGAGCAAAATCGACGTGCAGACGTCCCGTTTCAAGTCTTGTGGGAATTCTGTATTTCATAAGAGAGTTCTCTGACAGATTTCCCTTTGCATCATAGTTGATATCTTCGGTAAGAGCCATGCCTATTCCCTGCACTATGCCTCCTTCGGCCTGAATACGGGCAAGAGCGGGGTTAATAACCGTTCCGCAGTCAACGACCGCGTTGTAATTCAATATCTTTACGCTTCCGGTTTCGGGGTCAAGCTCGATTTCGACCATTCCTGCCATAAAGGGCGGGGGGGAGGTCGGGTTTGTGTGCGAGCGCGTCACTTCCATCGGAATTTCATTTCCGTTCATTGAAGCATCAGCAAGCTCGGCAGCCGTTATGCACTTTGTGTGATCCTGTGTATACACCGCATTCTTTTCAAAAACGAGCTGTTCTGCAGGAATGCCGAGTATCTTCGAGGCAAGCGCCTTCATCTTCTCGATCAGCTCTTCGGCGGCCATCGTGACAGCCTTGCCGGTTACGAAGGTGGTGGAAGAGGCATAAGACCCCGAATCGTAGGGCGAGCGGTCGGTGTTGGCTCCCGAAATCGTTATATTTTCAAGCGGGCACTCCATGCAGTCGCTGAGAATTTGGGACAGGATTGTGTCACAGCCAGTTCCCATATCCGCTGCTCCTATCATCAGGCAATAACTGCCGCCGTCATCGAGACGTACGGTTGCAGAACCGACGTCGATGCCCGAAATACAGGAGCCCTGCATTGTCATTGCCATTCCGGCCGCGCGGATTTTTCCGTCCGGCATAACCCTGACGGGAAATTTTTCTTTCCAGCCGAACTGCTCGGCGCATTTTTCAAGACATCCGTCAAGATTGCAGGAGGTAGCCGTTTCATGATAATAAGCCGGCATCATTGCTCCTTCTTTGACGGAGTTCTTAAGTCTTATTTCAAGCGGATCCATTCCGAGCTTGTCAGCAAGCTCGTTTACCGTGCTTTCTACGGCAAACATTCCCTGTGTTGCTCCGAAGCCGCGGTATGCGCCTGACGACTGACGGTTCGTATAAACGACGTTGAATTTAAATCCGAAGGCCTCAAGGCCGGAGGTATAAAGCGGAATCGACTTGTGGGCGGTAAGCCCGGCAATTGCCCAGCTGTGCTCGCCATAGGCTCCGGCATTTGAGAGCACGTTCATATCGATGGCACGGATTGTTCCGTCCCTCATAGCACCGAGACGGACCGTGAGCTCCATTTCATGACGCGGGGAGCCTGCTTCAAGGGATTCTTTTCTTGTGAATACAAGCTTTGAAGGTCTCTTTGTCATCCAAGAGACAAAGGCAGGATAAACTTCGGATACGGCTGTCTGCTTCGCCCCGAAGCCCCCGCCGATTCTCGGCTTTTCGACGACTATCGAGGTTTTCGGAATTCCGAGAGCGTGAGCAACGATACGGCGGACGTGAAATACAATCTGGGTTGATGAAGTGATGTGCAGGCGTCCGTTTGAATCAAAATCGCACATAGTGCGGAAGGTTTCCATCGGAACCTGGTTTACGGCCTTGATATGGAAGGGGTGCTCAAGCACGATATCGCATTCTGACAGAACCTTTTCGACGTCGCCTTCCCCTTCAACTCCGCTCGCGCAGATATTGCGTTTCGGGTCACCGCCCGTAAATGGGCAAAGGGCATGCCAGTCGTCCTCGGGATGAACGAGAGTTTCATTGTCCATGGCGGTATGAAAATCGAGAACTGCCGGCAGAACCGTATATTTAACTTTGACCGCATCAAGAGCAGCCTCGGCCGCATCTTCGTTCTCAGCGGCAATCAGGGCAACTGGGTCACCCACGTGACGCAGATGACGGTCAAGTATAAGACGGTCATGGGGGGAGGTTTCGGGATAGGTCTGCCCTGCCTCTGTATAACGCTCGGCGGGCACGTCCTTATACGTGAATACGGCAACGACTCCGGGAATCTGCATTGCGGCTGACGCGTCGATTTCTTCAATCATTGCGTTCGCATGGGGGCTGCGAAGCAGCTTTACGACAAGACAGCCGTGAGGCTCCGGAAGATCGTCAACGTAAACCGGCTGACCTGTCAGCAGCTGCATTGAGTCAACTTTTCGTACAGCCGCGCCGACTGAACGTTTTTCTTCGTTCATCACAGTCTTCCCTCCTTCTTCGCGTTGAGATAATTGCGTATTCCCCTGACCTGTCCTTCGTATCCCGAGCAGCGGCAGAGATTCCCCGCGAGATATTCACGTATTTCTTCGTCGGTCGGGTCGGGATTTTCACGCAAAAGGGCAATGGTGTTCATAACGTAGCCGGGATTGCAGAAGCCGCACTGGTCGGCCCCCTGGTCGGCAATAAAACCTACGAATTCTTCGGCCTCCGCCTTCAATCCCTCGAGAGTCATAACCGAGTGTCCGTCCGCTCTTGCGGCAGGGACGGAGCACGAAAGTACGGGTACTTCATCAAGAAGCACCGTGCACAGTCCGCAGACTGTATTTTCGCAGCCGCATTTTACGCTCTTCATTCCGAGAGAGCGGAGTAAATCTATAAGCGGCATTGAGGGCTCCGCTTCAAGCGAAACGGGCTTTTTATTGAGTAAGAACTTAATTTCCATTATTGGCCTCCGACTGCCTTCACACCGCGGCCGATAAGAACGCGGGCAAGATGCTCTTTGTATTCAAGTGACGCTGAGGCAGATGCCAGAAATTTCAGATTTTTCATAATATTCCCGGCGATTTCCGGCATATCCGTTGCACTGAAATCTTCCGTATAGCCTCTGGCAGGGGCAGGGGAAACGGTCACACGGACATTATCTCCTCTTCTGCACACGGCAGTCGTGATTACGGGAAAATCCGTTGCCGAATTTCTGTGGGCGTTGACTGCAAAAGCGTCGGGGGCCTTCTTCGGCAGAATTATATGTGTGAGCAGGTCCTTCGGGGCCCCGTTCTTAATAAATTCAACCATCGGAACCTGTCCCTTGCCTGCAAGCACGACGTCGGCACCGAGAGCGGTAAATACGGTTTCAACGTCTGAAAAGCCGAAACGGCCCCAGATGCTGCCGCCGAGTGTAGCTCCGTTTCTGAACTGCACCCCGACTATGGGGCAGAGGGCTGTCTTGATTGCCCCCTCCGTATATTCAAGAAGCAGCGGGCTGGTTTCAAGCTGACGCAGCGACACGTAAGCACCGATGCGGATACCTTCACCGGTTTCTTCGATTTTATCAAGGCCGAGCAGCGAGAGGTCGACGGCATTTTCAACCGTTCGTTTCTGCATACGCATCCACATCATGCCGCCGAGTATGACGGTATCGGGTTTCTGTGCAAGTTCATAAGCCTCGGCAATCGTCCGCGGCTGAATAAAGTTACGGAATTTCATTTTGCACCCGTTCTTTCAGTAGTATTATGACCGCAGTACGGTCAGGAAGAAGTTAAAAAATCCAAAAGCGAAAAAACATATCAGCTGCCGGCATTATTATCTGTCAGCGCCTGAAAACACAAGCCGTTTTTAATCTCGGCAGGCCGACACGCAGAAAGTGCCGCCGTTTTCGTATATTTTTATTCCCGGGTAAAGCACACGCAGTTTTTCTTCTGCCTCTGCGGCATCCGTGTTTTTCGGAATAATTTCCCCGCAGAGCTTCCCTTCGTTCAGAAGCAGAATTCTGTCGGCATATTCAAGGGCGAGCCCCGGGTCATGAAGTGACGCAAAGATAATTTTGTCCTCTTTCTGCATTTGCAGCTTAGACAAAAAATCGTGCGTGCGGTTAAAATCAAGTGCGGAGGTCGGCTCGTCAAGCATCATAAGTCCGGTATTCTGGCAGATTGCGGCAATCAGCCACGAAAGCTGCCGTTCCCCCGAGCTCATTTCATTGAGATTCTTTTCAAGAAGCGCAGCGGCATCAAATTGCTCTGCCGTCCGTCTGATAAACTCCTCTTCTTTTTTACCCGGAGTGTAAAAAATGCCGTGGGACGGATAAAACGCCATCTTTGCAAGCTGCATTCCGTCAATTCCCGACATTGCCGTATGTTCGGAGTTCATATATGAAACAAGAGCTGCACGTTTTTTTACCGAAAGCCCGGAAATATCCGTTCCTTCGAGAATTATTTCACCGCACGTTCCCGGCAAAGCGCCGCTGAGCGCCCGAAAAATTGTGGTTTTTCCGCTTCCGTTCTGTCCGAGCAATACGTTAAAGCCCTTGTCAAGAGTAAAGGATATTTCGTGAATAATACGCTTTCCTCCGTATCCGGCGGAAAGCCTTTTGATTTCAAGCATCTCAGTCACCCTCTCTCACTTTTCCGCGGGTAAAAATGCAGGCAAACCAGATTACGGCAAAGCCTACGCAGAAAATGCTGACCGGCAGCTCTGCCTTCGGCACGAGCGTGCGGGCCAAAAGATCCGACAGCACCGTAATTCCCGCACCGATGATAAAGCACAGAAACAGGAAAGCTTTTCCACGTTTTTTTACAAGCGCAAGGGCCATATGCGGAACGATAAGTCCGACAAAGCCGATGACACCGACAGTTGACACAACGGCGGCAACCGCCAATGCCGCAAGAAGAAGCAGTATTGCCTGCCAGAGTGCAGGTGACAGCCCGACAGAGCGGGCCTCGACGCTGCCCCGTGACAGAATAAGCGTCTGCTTATTGAACAGGAACAGCAAAACAAGGGCGGGAATTGCAACCGCCGCCATAATTAAAAATCTTTTATCTGTAATCGATGCAAAGGACCCCATGGTCCAGAATTCGATGGCAGCGAGCTCCCTCTCGGGATCGGCGGCGGTTTTGAGTATCATAAGTCCCGCATCGGCCGCCGATGAAATGAGTATTCCCGCAAGTATGTATCTTGTTCGATGTTCGTTTCCCGAACGCTGCGACAGTCTGACAAAAAACAGAAGCAGCATAAGCGCGGCAACACCGCCGATGAAGGCAGCCGCCGTTCTCAATAGTCCTGCGAATCCGCACAGAATTGCCGCGGCAGCGCCGAATGAAGCCCCCGATGCGACCCCGGTGATATCCGGAGAGGCCAGAGGATTGCAGAAAACCGTCTGGCAAACGGCTCCGGTTACACCGAGTACTCCGCCGGCAAGTATGGCGGCGAGAATGCGCGGAAGCCGGAGTGTCTGAAAGATTTTAAGTGAGATCTCCTTCTTTTCTTGGGAGGAAAAATCAATTTTGAAGCTGCCGAAATTCAGGGATACGAGCGAGAGAATGAATAAAATGGCGAATGAGAGAAGCGTTATGCACTCAGCCGAGAGTCGCGAGTGCCTCTGCACTCGGGGTAAATCCGTAGAACGTTTCATAGAATTCAACTACATCCTTTTTGAAAGCTTCTGCTGAATATGAGGAAGTACCGAGCACCATACGCATCCAAAGTACCCCGAGTACACCGGACGGAATGGGGGAATCCCATTCTTCAAACGTGCCGGGCATAACTAAGACCTTTCCGGCAGCAAGCGTTTTGAGCTGTTCGTCCTTGAGTATGTCTTCGGCTGTATATGAAGCCCCCGCAGGAATGATGAAATAATCAGGGTTCAGGCTGAGAAGAGTTTCGTATGAAACGGTAACCCAGTAGGTTTCCTCACTTGACGCAAAGGCGTTTGTGCCGCCGGCAAGCTCGATGAGAGTATTCTGATACATGTTTTTTGGTGCTGCGCTGAGGAATGAGGAGTTCGACAGGCACAGTACCTTCGGCTTGTTTGCCGGGGCCTTAAAGCCGTCAAGCTTTGCGTCAATCCACGAATACAGTGCCGTGACTTTTTCGGGAACGCCGCAGGCATTGGCAATCAGTGCCATCATATCGCGCATCTGTTCGTCTGTTTCCGGGTTGACAATCAGTGTCTTGATGCCGAAGGATTCAAGCGTTTCGGCATTGTCCGAAAGCTTTTTGGGAAGCAGAACGAGGTCAGGCGTCAGGGAAACAATCTTCTCAACGTCGATTTCCTTAAGTGAACCGACTACGGGAAGATTTAAAAGCTCCGGCTTTGCCATCTTGTAAATGGCTCTGGTGTCTGCCTTCTTTTCGATTCCGACAAGGCAGTCGGCGATTCCGAGAGAGAGCATAGCGTACGTAGTGATATAGTAGCAGCTGACTACTTTTTCAGCTTTCTTGTCAAACGTGACCTTGCGGCCCGCCTGGTCTGTAAGTTCAACGGACCAACTCACGACAGGGTCAACAGCTGAAGTATCATCTGCGGCCTGAGTTGTATCGGACGTTGCGGGTCCGGTTTTGCCGCATGAGAAAAGTGTCAGCAGCATTGACAGGACTAAAAGCCATAAAAGTGTTTTTTTCATACGGATGTTCCTTGTTTCGTAAGAATAACAATATATTATATCATCAAATACTTAATATATCAAGTAATAAAAACGTGGCCTGTTCGCTGAGTGGTTTTCGGAACGTCAATATCCGGAATTCAGGTATTTTAATTCAGGCAGAATCCGTTCAGAGTCTGTTTTTCAAAACAGCTAAGCTGTATGTTCCCAAAACGTTTGGATCGTGTGGGAGCTTTACCTCAGAACAAAGTTCCGTCCTGCAGTTCTTTTATCAGCTCGGAAATCGACTTTCCTTTAATTTTGTCCTTGTAATAATCGATTTCAGCAATAATCATATTGTCTATGGCGCTGATGCCGAGCAGTTCCACGGGCGCCTTGTCGTCGGTGAGGATATATTCGCTGGGCTCCACAGGCACAAGGCACGCCTGAATGCGCTTGATGAGATTTTTGAGCTCCTGATTTTCAATATTTCCCATTTCTTCACCGAGCTTTTCTATAACTTCAAAGGAGTTCGATGCAAAAAGCTCGCGGTTTGATCCGGTTTTGTATGTTGCAGCTGAGGAAAAGCACTGCATAATCGTGCCGCAGAGATAATCGTTTATGCCGCCCTCATTCGAGGTATACATATTCATATTGACTATCATAACGCCGTTTTCAGTCAGGCTGTCGGCAACCAAGGTGAAAAACTCAACGGATGACATCTGGAAAGGAATCGTGATGTCCTGATAGGCATCGACAAGAATAACGTCGTACTTTTCCTTGCTCTGTGTAAGGAAGGAGCGCCCGTCCCCGCAGACTGCGTTGACCTCATCGGACAGGTCAAAATACGTGTAAGCGATGTCGATTATCTTCTGATCGATTTCAACTCCGATGTAGGAGCCCCCTTCAAAATACTGCTGACATTGAGTGATAAAGGTTCCGGTGCCGAGGCCGAGAACGAGGACGTTCAGGCTCTTGCGCGTGGCTCCTGCCATAACGGGACCTGCGAGCATTGCGTCGTAATAATAGCCCGTAAGGCCTCCTTTTTTCATCTTTATCGACTGGACTCCGAATAAAACGTTTGTCGAAAAAATGACGGAGTCGCGCGTGTCTTCAACTCGGAGATAGTTGTAAATTGATTCGTCTTCGTAGAGGATGTTGTCCTGCCAGAAGGCGGCGGAGGCATTGCGTGACATAAAGCCTGCGCCGAAGGAAATTCCGACGACGAGAATCACGGAAACCGTGCGGATTACGTTCTTTTTGTTTTTTTCCGCATTCTTCTCTCTGTACCGTATGAAAAAGAAGTAAATTGCGCAGATTGAAAGCAGAATTGCGGCAAAAATCAGGAAGGTCAGCGCCGTTCCGACATTCGGAATCGTGACAAAGGTCGGAAGGAAGGTTCCGATAATCGAACCGATTGTGTTGAGGGCTTCGATGACGCCGACGGTTTTGCCGCTCTGTCCGTCCCCTGAGAGGGCAAACTTCACAAGGTTCGGGGTGACCATGCCGAGAACGAGGAGCGGGAAAACGAAGATGAGTATACAAGCCGAAAGTGCCGCCCAGATAAGATAGTTTTTGGTGACAACAAGGGCAAGACCGAGCGCAACGGCGGCTATTACGTATCTGCCGAAGAGCGGAATGAGAGCCGACCAGACGGCAGCCGCAAGAAGCCACAAAAAAAGGTGCTTCGGGTCCTTGTGCCTGTCTGCCATACGGCCTCCGAGTACGTTGCCCAGAGCCATGGCAATCATTATGACGCCGATGACTATGGTCCAGACTATCTGGGAACTGCTGAAATATGGGGCAAGCATTCTCTGGGCTCCGAGTTCAATTGCCATAACGGACATTCCGGAAAAGAAGCCGGTCAGATACAGAAACCACTTGTTTTTCAATTTAATTTCCATTCCTTTCTTCGCACTTTGTGCCGACCGGCACAAAGTGGGCGTGAAACAAGCATATTTCAGATACGGATTTCAAAATGTTTCACGCTAATAATCCTTCGTAATCTTTTTTTGCACAGATTTGTTTCATTTTATCATAAAAATATTGCAGGAATATAAATATTGTGGTACAATCTATAATGTTTTTTCATCAGTTGCTGCTTTTTGAAATAAGTATGAAAATATCCTAATAAACGGAAGGATTATTCAGGTTGAAATAATGAATTTTTCAGATAAACTCGCTGAATTTGCCGAGAAGGTTATCGAACATTTCACTCCGCATAATACACTTGAAATCATAGGTGTTTGCTTTGGTCTGTTTTGCATTGTCATAGGACTTGTAAATTATGTTTTCACCGACAGAAAGAAAATATTCATTTTAAAGGGGACAAATGACGTTTTCAGCATGATAAGCAATCTGTGTTACCGCAAAGTTGTTCCGGTGACCATCTGCGTCATATCCTTATGTCGGGAAATCGTCTTTTATCACCGCGGAATGAAGAAATGGGCTGACAAAAAAATATGGCTTTTCGTATTTATCTCTGCCCTGGCTCTCTTACCGGCATTTATGACGGTAATCACAGGCGGGAATCTGTCATATATGGATATTCTTCCTCCGGTCGGTTCCACCTTTGTCGTCTGCGGATTCTACTCGAAAAACAATAAAGTCACGAAATCCTGCGTTGCAATCGGTTATATTATGTACGTTATTTACTATTCCTGGGTCGGAAACATTTCTTCTGTAATCGCTTCGGTAACCCCGATTATTTCATCACTCATCGGCCTTGTACGAGAATTGAAGGCCAAAGAAAGGACATGAATATGAAAAAAACACTGAACGTTATTTTTATCGGTCTCGGGTCGCGAGGCAACGTATATGCAAGTCAGCTGAAAAAGCAGAGCGAAGACGTAAACTTCGTCGCCTGCGCGGATATTGACCCGGATAAGCTGACACGTTTTGCGGATAAATACGGCATTCCTGAAGAATGCCGCTATAAGAGCGGAGAGGAACTGCTCAATTGTGAAAAAATGGCGGATATTGCCGTAATTGCAACTCCTGACAGACTTCATGCATCAGAAGCAATTGCCGCTATGAAAAAGGGATACAACCTGCTGCTTGAAAAACCGATTTCCCCCGTTCTCTCTGAGTGTCTGCAGGTTGCAAAGACCGCCGAAGAACTTAACAAGAGCGTAATCGTCTGCCACGTTCTTCGCTATACCGGCTTCTACGGAAGACTGAAAGAAATTATCAGCTCCGGTGAAATCGGTGACCCCGTCAGTGTCGATGCTTTCGAAGCTGTTCATTACTGGCATCAGGCACACAGCTTTGTGCGCGGAAACTGGAGGAATTCAACCGAAAGCAGCCCGATGATACTGCAGAAGAGCTGCCACGATATGGATATTCTTCTCTGGCTCACGGGAAAGCATTGCAAGGCTGTTTCTTCGTTCGGAAGCCTTACGCACTTCAAAGCAGAGAATGCGCCTGAAGGAGCCCCTGAACGCTGTTCAGACAAATGCCCCTCATATCTCAGCTGTCCGTACAGCGTTGAGAACTGCTATATAAAACGTGCAAGAGAACAGGGCTTTTTCGGATGGCCGACAGACGTCGTAACACAGGAAAAAACTCTCGAGGATCTTGAAAAGCGACTTGCCGAAGGCCCGTACGGCCGCTGCGTATATCACTGCGACAACGACGTTGTCGACCATCAGGTTGTAAACCTGCTGCTTGATGACAACGCGACGGTTGCGTTTACAATGTGCGCCTTCACAAAAGCCGGAGGCCGAACGATACGCTTTATGGGAACCAAGGGTGAAATCATCGGCGATATGGATAAGAAAACCCTGGCTGTCCACATCTTCGGAGGAGAGAGCAGAGTCGAAGACACCAATGCTGCCGCCACGGACAATCTCGGCCACGGGGGCGGAGACTACGGTATCGTCCGTGACCTGCTTGGTCTGTATACCGATGAAAGCGGAAGCAGTCAGTCTCTGACCGGAATCAAGAATTCCGTTGAAAGCCACGTAGTCGCGCTTGCCGCAGAAGAATCACGCAAAACCGGCGGAAAGCTGATCAATATTGAGGACTTTATTAAATAACGGATTTCGTTAATTAAACAGAAGGGGCTGTTAAAAAACTCAGTTT
>DCGL01000063.1 GCA_002314565.1 Clostridiales bacterium UBA1779 | reverse complement strand
CATTTTTCGGCAAACTCGGGTTATACTAAAGATTATTTTAAAAGTCAATGAAAAAAGCACCGTTTTTACCTGCTGATTAACCACGGTACTGAAAAAAGGCGGCGCAATAAACGTTTCCGTTAATTGCGCCGCCAAGGCTTTATTCAGCTATTGCAAGTTTGATTCTTTCGACCGTTTCTTCTTTGCCGAGAACGACCATAAGCTCAGTAGCTCCGCCGGGAGTTACAGCCTGACGTGCAACGGCAACTCTGACGGCCCACATAACGGCACCTGCCTTGAGTCCCTTCTCTTCGGCATAAGCCTTGAGCAGTTCAAAGAGACTGTCGTTGTCCCAGGCCTCTGCCTTTTCAAGAATGGGCAGGACTTCACCGAGGACTTCCTTGCAGCCTTCGGGTGTGGTCTTGTTCTTTTTGTTGGTATAGAGATCACCTTCCATGGGAAGACGCTCGTTTACGAACTTAACGGTCTCTTCGATATCTCCGAAGCAGGCAAGTCTTGAGTGAAGCAGGACGGCAAGAGCCTCGCGGTTTACGTAGGGCTTGCAGCACTTTTCAAGCTCGGGAAGAGCCTTTGCCATATAGGGTTCGTCGGGAAGAGCCTTGATATATTCAGAGTTGAACCAGCGAAGCTTTTCGTAGTCAAATACGGCGGGGGACTTGTTGATTCCGTCGATTGAGAACAGCTCGCGAAGCTCGGCAAGGCTGAAAATCTCTTCGTTCGTATTCTTCGGGCACCAGCCGAGGTGAGCGATATAGTTTACAATGGCTTCAGGTAAGAAGCCCTGATTTACAAGGTCCTGGAAGCTTACGGCACCATGACGCTTTGAAAGCTTTGAAATCTTTCCGTCGGCATCCTTGCCCATAAGCAGGGGAAGATGTACGTAGTGAGGTCTTTCCCATCCGAAGGCGTCATAGAGCAGAACGTATTTCGGGGTGGAGGTCAGATATTCGCTTCCGCGTACGACGTGCGTGACTCCCATAAGATAGTCGTCAACGACGTGTGCAAAGTTGTAAGTGGGATATCCGTCGGCCTTGAGCAGAATCTGGTCCTGCATCTCTTTGTTTTCCATTGAGATTTCGCCGAAAACCTCGTCTGTGTACGTAGTCGTGCCCTCAAGTGGAATCTTCTGACGGATTACGTAAGGAAGGCCTGCAGCAAGATTGGCCTTGACCTCCTCTTCGGAGAGGTTGCGGCAGTGTCTGTCGTAGCCTCCGTTTTCGTTTTCTTCATGAAGCTGAGCAAGACGCTCTTCAGAGCAGAAGCAATAATAGGCATGACCGAGAGCAACAAGCTTCTCTGCGTACTCCTTATAAATAGCCTTGCGCTCACTCTGAACGTAAGGGCCGTTCGGACCGCCGACAATGGGGCCTTCGTCGTAATCAAGTCCCGTTACCTCAAGAGTCTTGAGAATGACGTCAACAGCGCCATCGACGAGACGTTCTCTGTCTGTGTCCTCAATACGGACGATAAACTTTCCGCCCGTGGCTCTTGAAAGCAGATAGGCATAAAGGGCTGTTCTCAGATTGCCTATATGCATATATCCTGTGGGGGAAGGAGCAAATCTGGTGCAAACCGGAGCTTTGTTTTCTGACATTTTTTTATCCAACCTTTAATAATAAAATCAAACAAGTTTGTTCTTCTCATAGCTGAAGAAGAAACGGTAGTAAATAAGTACTGTAATCATACAGCAGAGCCATCCGAAGGGATAACCGCAGCCAATCGGTAAGAGATCGTTTGAAATATAGTTTTTGACAACGTACAGATATATCTGACGAACCAGAACGAAATTCGTGAGCATAATAATCATAGGGGCAACGGCGTTTCCCGCCCCTCTCATAGCCCCTGAATACACCTGATTCACACAGCTGCAGATATATACCGGTGTGATAACTCTGAGAAGCGTTACTGCCCCGTTGACAATTTCCGTATTATCGTTGAAGAATCCCGCTATTGCCGGAGTAAACAATTCAATGGGAACAGCCAGGGCGAAATAGCATACCACGGCCATCAGAAACGCAGTATTGGCTCCCTTCTTTGCCCGTTTGACGTTGCCGACGCCGAGATTCTGACCGACAAAGGTTGTTGCGGACAAAGCAAGAGTCTGAAGCGGCAGAAACAGCACCTGGTCAACCTTTGAATATGTGGTCCAAGATCCCATATTTATAGCCTGAACACCGTTCGTTGCGCTGATATAGGATTGAACGAATACGTTTGAAAATGCAGTAAGAGCTGTCTGCAAACCGGCGGGAAGACCGACCTTCGTGATTTTTCTGAGCAGCATCATATCGATTTTCATATCGCCAAGACGGATTTTTACGCAGTTTTTGGCCCGTGCAAGCTTGAGCATTGCAGCAAATCCTGATGCAAACTCCGCAATTATTGTAGCGGTTGCAACACCGTAAACTCCCCAATGGAAGACGGCTACGAACAGCAGGTCAAGTGAGATGTTCGTCACGGTCGAAATAACCAGAAAAACAAACGGCCAGGTTGAGTCACCGATGGCTCTCAGTATTCCGGCTCCGATATTATAGAAAAGGAGTCCGGAAATACCGGCAAAATATATCGTGAGGTACGGAACGGCATATTTGTAAACCTCCTGCGTGGAGGGGTCGTCCATATCCACGTGGAGCATCATTCTGAGGATTGTCGGTGTGAGCAGCACCCCGAGAGCAGTCATAACGACAGCCATCAGAGCGGTAACCGATATCGCAGTATGAACTGTCTTTTTTACCGATTCTTCGTCCCCGCGCCCAAAGTATTGCGAAATGACAACACCCGCGCCCGTTGAAAAACCGACAAAAAAACCAACCATAATGTTTGTAATGGGGCCCACGTTGCCGACGGCCGAATATGCCGCATCCTCGGCAAAGCGCCCGATAACCCATGTATCACACAGATTATAAAGCTGCTGAAGCATATTACCGATAAGCAGCGGAATCGAAAAGAAGACAAGGCTTTCAAGGATGCTGCCCTGCGTCATATCCATTTCGCGTCTGACCAGTGAAAATCTGCGTCTTTGCTTTACGTTTTCCAAATCAATACTCCAAAATTTCGGGGCTGTAAAAGCAATTAAGTTTTACAGCCCCGGTTTATTACTGAATTATCAGATTACTTCGTAGGGCAGGCCGAGGAGCTTGCAGAAATAGATAATTTCGTTGACTCTGGCACCGTATACGAGAGCGCTGTGATGTGTAGCGCCAACGCGGCTGATGTTCTCAAGGAAATCGGCAACGGGCATATTGGGACGCAGCCATCCGCGTACCTTGTTTACGAACTTGTCATCCTGTTCACGTACTTCTTCCATCTGAACGTTGGAAATGAGCATCTTGAAGCCTTCGGTGCTGCGGAAGAGGTTCATAAATACAGCCTGACCGCCATGGTAACGGCCGTATGAAACGACAGGATTCTTGGCATCGCCGTAGATGAAGTTGATTTCTGTCATCTTGGGCTTACCGGATACGAGGTTCTCGTTGTATTCACCCATGTGTGAGAGAAGCAGAGTGTTTCCCTTCCAGTCAGGGCAGAAGATTTCAACAAATGTAGACTTTTCAAAGCCGTGCATAAGACCGCCGACGAGAGTAGCTGTGAGAACGTCGCCTTCACCGGCATAACCGGTTCCACGACCCATAGCCTTGCATGCTTCCATAAAGGGCATAATTTCAAGGCCGGTCTCTTTGTTGAGCTGCATAAAGTTTACGGTGAAAGCATTCAGGTTCTGCTTTGCAATCCACTTACGGACGGCGAGGCAGTTGCGGGCTGTGCGGGCGTGAACTTCAGCGTCAATCTCAGCAGAAAGTACGTCGTACTTCTTGTTGTCTTCTGCAATTTCGGCAGCGACTTCTTCATCTGTGATTTCGGCTCTGTATCCGGCAATTTCACCTTCAGAGGGATATACAACCTTTACGCCGAAACGGCTGAGCATTTCTTCATCGGATACGAGGAAGTCACCCATGCCGGCGAAGCTTCCGCCGATGCTTCCGGTCTTGCTTCCGTCGATGGAAGTAGCGGCAACGGCAGCGCGAAGATAACCGACTGTACGCTCGATAACGTCTGAATGGTCAATGTGTCCGGCAGCAACTGCAACGGCCTTGCCGCGCTGGTTGAGCATGGAGCACATATCCATAACACCGTGGATACCGTGGCAGTAGCTGATTTCACCGGGCTCCTGTGTGGGGTCAAAAGCATAGGTCTCTGTTGTATCGAGAACAACGAGAGGGAGCTTTGTGCCGGCAAGGGCATCGATGCTCTCAAGAGAAGGTGAATATGCGGCATGCCAGGTTACGATAGCCTTGCAGCCTTCAGCTTCGAATTTAGCAACAGCAGCTTCGAATTCAGGCTTAATGCGGCAGAATTCGTTCATAACTACATCAAAACCGTTTTCTGCAATCTTTGCGGCAAGCTTGTCGGCAAAGGGCTCAAGACGCGGGCGGCTCTTTGCTCCGCTTCCGCAGTCATCATACAGTTTGATGTAAAGAGGGAGGAAACCAATTTTAATCTTTTCCATTGAATAATATCTCCTGAAATAAAAATAGCTTATTTATCACTGATTTACGGAAAATCAGGTGTTTTCGAAATTACTGTTCGTTTTTACACGATAACCGCACCCGTCCCAAAGGGACGGATGCGGAAAAATATTACTGTGCGGACAGTTTCTGGTTTGTTGCCTTAAGTGAGGCTTCAATGGCCTTATTATACTGCTTGTAACCTGTTGCGATGCTGCCGGAGGTATAACCGGTATTGACGGCATCCATAATGGTTGAGCAGTAGAGGTCGGCAAGCTCGTAAGAAATTGTGTTCTTTACGATGTCGAGGTTGGCAGAAGCTGTTGATTCGGAAATTCTCTTTGATCTGATTGTAATGTCATAGAAAGCGGGCATAACGGTCTTGGAAGACAGGTAAGACCAGTAATCCATAACCTTTGCAACCTTATCCTGGTCAATGCTTGCAGCATTCGGTACAGCCCAGATAATGCTGTACTTATCAATCTTATGATAGTATCTTTCCTGGTTGGAATCATACTTCGGGTTGGGAAGAACACCGTAGTCGTCAGCCATATCGTTAAACAGGTCAGATACGCCCATTCCGTTCTGTACGAAGAGGAAGTGACCCTCGGCAAACATTGTACGTCCGAGTGTCCACTTGCTGGAGATGGTGGAATCTGTGCATACAGCCTGTGTGCTGTCGTATGTAAGGGAAGTTACCTTATCAACGTAGCAGGTCTTGAGCAGGTCAGTGATATTCTGAAGCTTATCAACGTTGTCGGAAATATTGCAGACGATTTCACCGTCGCTGTTTACGCTGCTGAACTTGATGCCGCAGCCGGTGAAGAGATGCATATAGTTACCGTTTGAAGAACCTGTTTCGGCAAGCATACCGTAGGTTCCGAGAGAACCGTCAGCCTTGATGTTGGAAACGCCCTTAACCATGTTTACAAAGTTTTCGAGTGTCCACTCGTTCTTGGCAACGAGATCATAGGGATTGGTCAGATTGTAGTCGATAACGATCTGCTTGTTCCAATACAGGAAACGTGTGCCGGAAAGGTTGGAAGTGGAAACGTCGTTTACGAAGAAGTATGTCTTACCGAATACCTTGTAGTCGTTGATGGCGTTGATATCCCACCAGGAATTTGTATAGTCGATGTTGAGAGTGTTTACGTCAAGAAGAACACCGCTTGTAACGACTGAAGCAAGTGTGGAACGACGGTCAAGAATGATATCATAGGTAAGTTCGCCGGCGGCGATATCCTTTGACAACTGGTTTCCGGGGTTTTCATTGCTGATGTCGACTTTTACTTCGACATTGTATTTTGCCTGAAGCTGCTGGTTGCGCTTCAGAGTGCTGTCGTTCATAACGTCACCGTTTTCGGTTTCTGCCCAGATATAGCACTCAGTATATGTGCTTGCGCTTCTGGCAAAAACTGTGAAAGCTGCTCCGCCGTAATTGGCATCCGGGAACACGGGCTCTGTTTCAACAGGTACGACTTCTGCTGCCTGTGTCTGACTTTCAGCTTCGGCAGAGGCAGTGGTCTGAACAGTCTCTGTCTTGGTTTCACCGCAGCTTACAAGAACAGCCACAACCATCAGAAGAGCCAGTATGAGTGATGCAAGTTTTGTGAAATGTTTCATTTCTTCTCCTTTTTCTGACTTCGGTTGAATTCGAAGATAATTGTTTATATCCTTACCAAAGCAGAGAATACGAGAACAAAACAGGTAAAGATATTTAGTATATTATACAACAAAGCGAAGAATGTGTCAAGATGGAAGGAGCTTAATAATGGTATTAGGATAAAAAATTGCGAAAAATTCAGATGACAAGGTGAACGGTACCTGAGAACAGTCCGGGGGACTGTT
>DCGL01000160.1:11544-11793 GCA_002314565.1 Clostridiales bacterium UBA1779 | reverse complement strand
ATTCGACCCCGGTATTTTCTCAATCGGAGACACAATCTGCGTAAAGAATCACAAAATCAAATTCGACCCAATTCCCTGCTTCTCGCCCGAAGTGTTCGCAGAAGTCGAGCAGATAGACAGTATGAAGCGCAAGCAGTTCTCAAAGGGTATGAACCAGATTGCCGAAGAGGGTGCCATCCGCATTTTCTTCGAGCCTGACGGAGGTATGGAGCACGTTTACGTCGGTGTTGTCGGAGTACTTCAGTTTGA
>DCGL01000160.1:11226-11526 GCA_002314565.1 Clostridiales bacterium UBA1779 | reverse complement strand
ACGTTCTCGAATCGAGAATGAAGAACGAGTATGGGGTTGATTACCGCAAGTATCCGCAGCCCTACACGCAGATCCGCCGCGTTCCGGAAGGAGTTGACCCCAAGTCCCTGCGCCTGCTTGACGCAAAGTGGGTCAAGGACCACAGAGGACGCAACTTCCTGCTTTTCAACAGCGAATGGCACGTTCAGCACGCTCTCGAGCACAACGAAGGCCTTGAACTGCTTGAATACGAAAACTGATAAACTCCTGAGCGGACCGTGAAAAAGAGCCTCATTCGTCAAAGTCGGACTATGCCGACTT
>DCGL01000160.1:2750-11204 GCA_002314565.1 Clostridiales bacterium UBA1779 | reverse complement strand
CTTCCCCCGTGGGGAAGGCAAGTTGAGGGATGTTTATCCAACGTGAGAAAGGAAAAAATAAAGAGGCTGTTTATGCAACCGGATTTAGTTTCGGTTAAATAAACAGCCTCTTTTTTATTTTATTTGCCAAACATACACTCAAAATGTGATATAATAATAATAATAAACTTGCAGAGGTATGAATATGAAATTACCTGTAAAAGATTTGCCCGCTCTTCCCGTCTGGCTGCCCGCGGCCGGTGAGAGCGATGAATACGTTGAAATACGGTTGAACTCCGTCCTGAAAAAAAGCAAACAATACAGTATCAGAATAAGCTGCGACACCGATTACAATATTCTTCTTGACGGAAAGCTCTGCGGCTTCGGACGCTATTCGGACTATCCGCAGATACTCGTATGGGATGAGTATTCCTTCGAAAACACCGAAGCAAATGACCTGACTCTGATTTTCTGGCACAGCGGCGTCGATTCCCAGACTCATAAGGCGGGTCCTGCTTATGCCGTCTTTGCTTTTTTTGAGGACGGAGTACTCATTGAAAGCTCGGGTGCAGATACTGAAATCCGCCTGTATGCCGGCTATCACCATCACAGAAAAATGATTATTACCGGCCAGATGGGTGCGGGCTTTGCCTGCGACTCAGTATCGGTTCCGGATGAATTCGTAAAAGCTGCAATTCAGGGCCTTTCATTCGACACCGTGCGCCCACGTCCGAACAGACGGCTGTCACTCGGCGATGCAATTGAGTGCCGGGTTGTAAAGAACGGGGAGTTCGTGCCCTGCGACGGTGCCGATGCGGCTGAGCGAATGACGGCCTGCGACAAAGCCCGGGGAGCCGGTCAGTGGTATCTTTATGATATCGGCCGTGAAGAAGTCGGTTTCCCTGAAATCAGTTTCGACCTGCCCGAATGTCCTGATATCGGGCTTGTCTGCGACTTCGGCTGGGGTGAGCATATCGTTGACGGTATGTGCCGTGTGGCAATAGGAAGCCGCCGTTTCACCTCGGAATTCACCGCAGGGCGCGGCAGCAACCGTTTCTTCCCCGCACTTCGCAGGCTCGGCTGCAGATATATGCAGCTTTTCATTCCCGGGAAGGCGCTGAACGTCCGCGTGATTTTCCATCCCGTCATTTATCCGGTTGACAGTGTAAAAACCAAGCTCGAGGGCCTGCGCCTCAGAATTTATGATACGGCGGTTCACACCCTGCGTTTATGTATGCACGAACACTACGAGGACTGTCCCTGGCGCGAGCAGGCGCTTTATACGCTCGATTCACGCAATCAGATGCTCGCAGGCTACAAGGCCTTCAAAGACGGCAACCGCGAGATGGTCCGCGCTTCACTGGACCTTATCAGCCGCGGCGAACGTCCTGACGGACTTCTTATGCTCTGCTATCCCGCAGGCCTCGATTTACCGATTCCCTTCTATACGCTCGCGTATTTTCTTCAGTTCCGCGAATACCTGGATTTTTCCGGGGATACGGAGTTTGCAGAAGAAAAAATCTGCTTCCTTGAAAAGCTGATGCAGACAATTCTGTCGCGCCGCATCCGTCAGGGATTATACGCCGGACTTTGCCCGAGATATCCCGACAGCCGCCGCATCTGGAATTTCTACGAGTGGTCCGAAACGATGGAGGGCAAGAAATACAAATATGACGAAGAAAATCCCCCCTGTGAGGCTCCTTTCAACGCCATGCTCGTAATGGCTCTCGATTCGCTTGCTGCAATTTATAAGTACATAGGTCAAGACGCTCAGGCTGCCGCCCAAAAGGAGCTTGCCGATGAAGTGTCAGCCGCCGTTGAGCGCGTATTCCGGCTGTATGACGGCTTATACCGCAGCTTTACTGACAGGGAGGATGCCAAGCTTTCGGTGCTGACCCTGGCCCTGTGCCTGCTTTCCGGCAGCTCTCACGGTGTCATTCCTACTGAAAAGGCGCTTTCAATTATTGCAGATAATGCAGGCTTTGATACAATCCCCGCCACCCTCTCGATGGCCTGCTGGAGATACGATACCCTTCTTGTCTTCAACCGCGAAAAGTTCGCCCCTGTAATTCTGTCAGAAATCGACCGCGACTGTTCATATATGCTCGACCGCGGCGCCACAACCTTCTGGGAAACCATCAAGGGAGACAGCGACTTCAGCAACGCCGGCTCGCTCTGCCACGGCTGGAGCGCCATGTCCGCGTATTATTACAGCATTCTGATATAAGCAAATAAGATGACAGGGGACGGTTCTTTTGTCATCTTGCCAAAATGGCGAGATGACAAAAGAACCGTCCCCTGTCATTCAAGCCTCATCCGGCAAAGTCGGACCATGCCGGCTTTGCCACCTTCCCCCGTGGGGAAGGTGGCAATTTTTGCGTCAGCGAAAATTGCTGGATGAGGCTCCTCAATCAGAAGCAAATAAAAAAGGACCCGAAGGTCCTTTTTTATTTGCTTCTGAATTATTGAACAAGCAGGTACATGAGGATGCTGACAACAGCGAAAACACCGGAAAGAATAGGTGTTACCTTGTTGAGCACCTTGTCAAGGCGAGATCCTCTCTCTTTGCCAAGGAAAGTATCAGCGGCACCGGAAATAACACCGGACATCTGGCTGTCCTTACCGGACTGAAGAAGCACTGAAGCTGAAATCAGAAGGGCGAGAACGATGAGAATGATGCCGAGAACTATCTCTAAAACTCCCATTTTTTTATAACCTCCAAATTAATACATATTAAGCGGGCACAGGCCCTGTTCCGCAAGTCTGCGGCGGGACTTGGTTATTATATCATATAAAGCGCTTTTTTGCAAGTTTTTTCATTAAAATATTATATATTTTATTGTTGACAATTACGCTGATTTGGGGTACAATCTCATTGTATTATATATATAACTCATTATACTTATGTATTTATATCATTGGAGGAGCCCGAATGACGGTATTTATCTGTCTTGACGACAATAACGGTCAGATGTTCAACAGGCGCAGGCAAAGCCGCGACAGAACCGTTACCGAGGATATCTTAAGCACTTCGCGCGGACACAGGCTGTATATTTCGTCTTACTCTAAGCCGCTTTTGGATTCGGTTTTACAGGATGAAAACACGGCGGCTGACATCACGGTTGACGATGCTTTCCCTGAAACCGCACCTGAGAACGCCTTCTGCTTTGCCGAAGACATACCGATGAGTAAGCTTATTGACAAAACCGACAGACTTATTATTTATCGCTGGAACCGCGTTTATCCGAAGGACGTAAGTCTTGATATTAAGCCCGAAGACAGCTTCAAACTGACCGGGTGCTCTGAATTCAAAGGCTATTCTCACGAAAAAATAACGAGAGAGGTGTATGAAAGATGAAGAAGAAAATATTGTCAATGCTTGTTGTGTTGTTAGCTTTGGCTATGTTTTTCTGTTGTCAGACGGATTTTTCAGAAGAAACAACTAATACAATAAACGTAACAACAAATGACGATTATTCAATACACGACATTGTAATTACAGATTGTCCCGACACAACTGATTCAATTACTACCAATATTATTCCTGATACCGAAGTCATTACGACTGAAGCATTTTCCACTACAACTCCTGTAACAACTCCTATAACAACCCCTGTTACAACCGAAGCGGTCATAACGAGTCTTGATATCAAAACCCAAATCCCCGCTCGTGCTCCTTCCTTTACGGCAAGTGATATTCCGGCATCAAACGGAAGTGACGCTTATGCAGTAATCAACGACAACGTTCCCTTCTTCACGCAGGATGAACTGACGGTCAAGGCTTACGAATTTTACAGTGAGCTTGACAGCCTCGGACGCTGCGGATACACGGTGGCTTCGGTCTGCAAAGAGCTGATGCCGACCGAAGAAAGAGAGTCAATCGGTTCCGTCAAGCCCAGCGGCTGGCAGACGGTAAAATACGACTTCGTCGAAGGTCAGTATCTTTACAACCGCTGCCACCTCATCGGCTTCCAGCTGGCCGGAGAGAATGCAAATAAGAAAAATCTTGTCACAGGCACCAGATACCTCAACGTACAGGGCATGCTTCCCTTTGAAAATCTCGTTGCCGACTACGTTAAAGAAACCGGAAACCACGTAATGTACCGTTCTACCCCGATATTCGAGGGCGACAATCTTGTCTGTGCCGGAGTCCTTATGGAAGGATATTCGGTTGAAGACAAGGGCGACGGCGTGGAATTCTGCGTTTTCGCATATAATATCCAGCCCGGCGTGATTATCAACTACGCAACGGGCGAGAGCTCCCAGGATGAAACGACGACCGCCGCAGATACGGGAGTTCAGACCTACATTCTCAATACAAACTCAAAGCTCATTCACTATCCGTCGTGCTCCTCTGTATCTTCAATGAGTGATAAGAATAAAAAGGAGTACACAGGTACCCGCGATGAGCTTATCGCTCAGGGGTACAAGGCATGCTCGAAATGCAAGCCGTAATAGTGCGATCAAAATCAAAAAATAACCAAAATCATCGAGAGCCTCATCCAAAGAAAGAGCAAATAAATGAAAGTATGTATCATCCAGCCCAAATATTCGTCGGATTATTCCCTTTCCGACAGCTATTTTGAGAACGAGCTCAAATTTTTGGCCTCCTGCGACGACAGTATGGACATAATCGTCTGTCCCGAGGCCTGTGACGTTCCCTGTCTGGCTCCTTCCAAAGAGGACGCCGAAAAAAGTGTCGCAAAGTACAATGAGATACTGAAAAAGACTGCATCCGAGACCGCCGCACGCTGCAATTCTCTTCTCTTCATCAATATGTCGGATCTGACTGAAAACGGAAGATGCAACACGACCTTCTGCTATGACCGCGAAGGAAAGCTTGTCGGCAAATATTACAAGCAGCATCTGACCCCCGGCGAGGTTTCAAGAACGAAGCTTTACAGCGAATACACATACGATTTTTCGGAGCCCACAATCGTTGAAATCGAGGGCATCCGTTTTGCCTTCCTCACCTGCTACGATTTCTATTTTTACGAGGCCTTTGCAAATATCGCAAGACACAACGTCGACGTAATCATCGGCTGCTCGCACCAGCGCAGCGACACGCACCGCGCGCTCGAGATTATGTGTCAGTTCCTGGCGTATAATACCAATGCCTATGTGCTGCGCTCCTCGGTTTCTATGGACGAGGCTTCGGATATAGGCGGAGCCTCAATGGTTGTCGCCCCGACAGGCGAAACCCTGCTCAATATGAAGAGCCGCGTCGGGATGGATTGCATCGATATCGACGTCAAAGAAAAATATTACAAGCCCGCCGGATACCGCGGAAAGCTTTCCGCTCACTACGAATACATTGAAAAGGGCCGCCGTCCCTGGAAATACCGTCCGGGAGGCAGCGCAATCTGCCGATTTGACACGGCAATGCCTTATCCCCGCACCTGCGCACACCGCGGTTTTAATAAAATCGCTCCTGAAAACAGTCTGCCCGCCTACGGCGCAGCAGTCGCCATGGGCGCCGAGGAGATCGAATTTGACCTCTGGCCGACAGCCGACGGTGAAATCGTGTCCATTCACGACAAAAAGCTCAGCCGCGTAAGCACCGGCGAGGGTATCGTTTATGAAAAAACGTATAACGAACTGCTTGAATACGATTTCGGCATCAAGTTCAGCGAATACTACGAGGGGCTGAAGATTCTGAAATTTGAAGAAATTCTTCAGAAGCTCGCCTGCCACTGCATTATGAATATTCACATCAAGAGCTTCAACAAGACCGACTCGATGCCAGAAGACTATCTGCGCAAAATCGTCGCCCTGATTGACAAGTATGACTGCCGCAAGTTCGTATACTTTATGACCGGCAACGATGCAGTTATGGCTCAGCTTACCGAAATTGCCCCGGATATCTGCCGCTGCCTCGGCGGAAGCGCCGCCCCCTGGGAAATCGTCGACCGCGCAATCCGACTTGGCTGCCAGAAGGTTCAGCTCTTCAAGCCATATTTCAATCAGGAAATGATTGACAAAGCTCACGAAAACGGCATTTATTGTAACGTTTTCTGGTCTGACGATGCTGATGAATGCGAAAAGTTCCTGGATATGGGCATTGACACCATACTCACGAACAATTATAATGCTCTTTCGCAGATTATCAATAAGAGAGAGAAATATTACAGATTCAGATAATAGTTAAAGCGAACCAGGGGACGTATGTGGTGGCTCAAATTGAGCCACCACATACGTCCCCTGGTCCGCTTTTTTTGCGTTTTAACGAAATATTATTTCATAAATGTTCCGTCGATCATCTGCTGCAGGTAAGCGTTGTACTTTTCCTGGATGTCAGCAGGGACGAGGTCGGAAATCTTGCCGGCGGAAAGAGCGCCGTTCTGAAGTGATCCGTAGAGAACTTCGCCGCCGAACTTTCCGGCTTCGACAGCTTCCATGGAAGCAACGATCATAGCGGAGTTATCGGTGACCTGTGAGCAGATAATGCACTCGTTCTGACCGAGAGAATCGGCAGGCTGAGCAATGTCGAATACCTTGACGGAACCGGCAGCAGCGTTGTACTCGTCGATGGCGGAGCGGGCTCCGGAGTCAACGGCAGAGGCATCACCGAAGAATACGTCAGCACCCTGGTTGATGAGTTCGGTTGCGAACTCCTTACCCTTGGCGGCATCGGAGAATGAGTTGGCGTAAGGAACGTTGAGGAGTTCAACGGTCTTGCCTTCCTTTGAGGCAACGTACTTGGCAGCTTCTTCGAAGCCGGCAATCTTGCCCTTGGTTGTTTCGAGTTCCATACCGCCGATGAAGCCGAGCTTTCCGGAGGTGGTCATAAGACCTGCAAGAGCTCCGGCAATCCAACCGATCTGCTGAGCATTGGGAAGGAGTGAAGAAAGGTTTCCGTTTTCAGCCTTTGAAGGAGCGTCAACGGTTCCGTTGAGCAGAGCAAAAGCTACGTTCGGATACTCCTTGGCGGCCTGCAGGCAGGCGTCGGAGTACTGTGAGCCGGGAGCGAAGATCATGTCATAACCGAGAGCGCAGTAAGCAACGATTGAATCGTAGTAAGCATCCTGTGTAATCTTGTCGGTTACTTCGTAGGACCAGCCTTTTTTCTCGGCAGCGTTCTTCATGGCGTTGTAGCAGGCAGCGCCCCATCCGCCGTCATTGATGTTGGAGTCGCAGATCATAGCGACCTTGTAGCCATCCTTCTTTTCGTCGCCGCAGGAAACGAGGGCGAGAGAAACCATGACGATGGCGAGGAGAAGAGCTAAAACTTTTTTCATTGTGTATTCCTCCACACATTTAAAATATTTTTTTATTAAGGCGCTTTCGCGCAGGTTGACTTGAAAATTAACGCAGTTCACGGCGGTACGGCTGACCGTTGGCCTTGGGACCGACCTGTTTTGCGCCTATGATGCTGAGAATTGTGATTGTGGCAAAATAAGGAATACCCTGAATGAACTGGTAGGGAATGTTGATTCCCGCGGTGACCTGAAGCTTGAGTTGCAGGGCGTCGCAGAGTCCGAAGAAGAGGCAGGCAAGCAGAATTCCGCTTGAGCTCCAGCGTCCGAAGATAACGGCTGCAAGAGCAATGAATCCGCGGCCGGCAATGATACCGTCGGTGTAGGTTCCTACGTAGCAGGTTGAGATATAGGCTCCGCCCACAGCGGCGAGGAAGCCGCAGATCATGCAGGCAATGTACTTGACTCTGACAACCGGAATACCGAGTGTCGCGGCAGCCTGCGGATGTTCTCCGACCGCCTTGTAGTTAAGTCCCGCGCGGGTCTTGTTGAAGAAGATTGAAGAGAAAATGATGATTACGATTGTGACGTAAACCATCGGATTCTGGTCAAAGAACAGCTTTCCGACGTAGGGAATGTCCTTGAGGCCGGGAATGCCGATGCCTGAAAGTGTGGCAATCTGTCCGAGACCGTCCTCTGAGGTAAAGCTGATACCGTAGATGAAGGATGCGAGAGCAGGAGCAAAAATGTTGAGCGCCATGCCGTAAACCGTATGGTCGGCACAGAGTGTGATTGTCGAGAAGGCATAAATCATATTGACAACCAGACCGGCAATACCTGCGCATAAAAGTCCGATCCACGGGGTTATGTTTGAAAGTTCGGGGAAGGCTGAATTGAGCTTGAAGCAGACCATAAAGCCTGTGAGGGCTCCTATTGCCGCAAGGCCCTCAAGACCGATGTTGACCATTCCGGCGCGCTGACCGTAAAGCTCGGCAAGAGAGATGAGAAGCAGCGGGATTGACAGGCGGACGGCGGATTCAAGAAGCGAAATAAACCAGCTCATATCATTTGCCCTCCTTTCTTGCTTTGAAGATGCGGCCGATAAAGACTTCAAATTCAGGAAGCTTGGTAAGTGCCATACCGGCAACTGAGAAAACGATAACGAGAGCCTGAATGATGCCCGAAATGCTGCTCGGTACGCCGGATGCGGCCTGCATCGTGGTCGAACCCACGCGAAGGATTGCAAAGAAAATGGCAACAATCATTGTGGCAAGGGGAT
>DCGL01000160.1:0-2669 GCA_002314565.1 Clostridiales bacterium UBA1779 | reverse complement strand
GGTACTGAGTGCCGAGCAGCTCGGCTCCTCCGCCGAGACCTGCAATGGCTCCTGAGACAATGAAGCTTGCAAGGACGAAACGCTTGACGTGAACTCCGTTTACACGGGCGGCTGTCATATTGAAACCGACGGCACGAAGCTTAAGTCCTGTCGTAGTCCAGAAAAGAACGTAGTAAAGAATCAGTCCGACCAGAATCGCAATCACAAACGCCCAGGTAAATCTCATATTCTTGAAGATTCTGGCAATTTTGACTTCGTCGATAACGGAAGGAGTCTGAGGAACTTCGGCATCGCGTATCCATGCGGTATAGATAACACCCATGAAAAACGTTGCAATGTAGTTCATCATAATCGAGATGATCATCTCGTTCTGGCCGCGGCCGATCTTGAGAATACCGGGAATCATTCCCCAGATTCCTCCGGCAACTGCGGCAACTAACAGGCAGAGAAGGATTCCGAAGAAGCCCTTGACGCCGGTATAATAGGAAAATACGAAAGCGCATACCGAACCCATAATGAACTGGCCTTCACCGCCGAGGTTGAAGACTCCGCACTTATAGGCAAAGCAGGCACAGAGGGATGTGAACAGCAGAGGAGTTGCCTTTGCAAGGGTGTTTCCCAAGCCCGTTTTCGAACCGAAAGCGCCTTTGAACAGGTTCGCAATTGCATAAAACGGATTCGAGCCGAGACAGGCAATTATTATGCCTCCGATTATGAAGGCCAGAAGGATTGAAATTACGGGAACGAACAGGCTTCCGGCAAATCTTTTGAATTTTTCCATTTCAGCCTCACTTTCCGGTCATAGCCAGAGAGATTTCGTCAATGGGAGGATTAATGCCGCTGAAGACGCCCATAATCTTGCCCTCGAAAACCACGACGATTCTGTCGCTCATCTCAAGTATTTCATCGAAGTCGGCGCTGATGAGCAGGACTCCTGCCCCGCGTTCACGCGCTTCAATCATTTTTTCGTGAACCATATTGGTAGCCCCGATATCAAGTCCGCGGGTCGGGTGAGCCGCGACGATAAGATCGGGCATAGACTCAATTTCACGGGCAAGGATAACCTTCTGCTGGTTGCCTCCCGAAAGAGAGCGGACGTTCTGGTCTACAGAAGTGCAGCGGATGTCGTAAATCTGTGAAACTCCTTCCGCATACTCGTGAATACTCTTTTTATTGAGAAGCAGACCGTGACCGTAGCTGAACAGGTGACTGTCGCTGGCCTTGAGTATCATATTTTCGGCAATCGTCATATTTCCGACAAGGCCCTGACGGTTTCTGTCCTCGGGAATATGAGAAACGCCCTGCATAATGAAGCCGTATGGGTCGAAAAGTCCGACCTGCTTGCCCTTGAGGTCAATCTCTCCGCTCTGCGGGGCGATGCAGCCGGTGATGAGCTGGGCAATCTGTGTCTGGCCGTTGCCGTCAACGCCGGCAATACCGACAATCTCGCCGCTGTGGATTTTGAATGACATTCCGGAAACGCCGCTGTGCTTTGAGTTCTTGTTGAAATCAACGCACTCTAATTCGGCAACGACCGGCTTGTCTTCGCAGTTTCTCTTTTCGTGCTGCTTGACGACAAGCTCGTGACCTATCATCATGGCGGCAAGCTCCTGAGCGTTCGTCTCGGAACAGTTGACCGTTCCGACGACCTCACCGTGACGAAGAACCGTGATACGGTCGGAAATGCTCAGAACCTCACGCATCTTGTGGCTGATGAAGATGATGCTCTTCCCTTCACTGACCAGCTTGCGCATAATTGCAAAAAGCCCTTCGACTTCTATGTCCGTGAGGGCGGCCGAGGGCTCATCGAGGATGAGCAGGTCCGCGCCGTGATACAGTGCTTTGAGTATCTCAGTGCGCTGCTGCTCTCCAACAGAAATCTCGGTGATACGCTTGTCAAGCTGCACTTCGAGTCCGTACTGGGCAGAAAGCGCCTCAATTTCACTGCGTCTGGCTTTTTTGTCAACAAAAACACCTTTCGCGTGCTTATCACCGAGAATAATATTATCGAATACCGTCATGGCTTCGACCAACATAAAATGCTGGTGAACCATTCCTATTCCGAGCTCTACTGCGTGGCCCGGATTGCTTATTTTTACAGCTTCCCCATTCAGAAAAATCTGTCCCTCAGTCGGCTGATAGAGCCCGATGAGGATGTTCATAAGTGTCGATTTTCCGGCTCCGTTTTCGCCGAGAAGGGTCAGAACTTCGCCGCGGTTTACAGTGATGTTTACGTCAGTGTTCGCATAGAAATTCTTAAATCGCTTGCTTATGTGCGACATGCGCAGAAGTTCGCTCATTTCAGTCACGTCTCCCCAAAAATAATAAAAAAACGCCTTTTCCAAATGTTTTCCAAATGAAAAAGTCCGGCTGACAATGTAAAAAAATAATATGGTAAGATTATATCATATTATTATAGGAAAAGCAAGCTTTATTTTGAATAAAATTTGATTTACCGGGGGACGTATGTGGTGGCTAAAAAATTAGCCACCACATACGTCCCCCGGTAAATTTAGCCACCACATACGTCCCCCGGTAAATCTTTTACAAGCTTGCTTCAAGTTTCTTCCCGAGTTTGCCAGTAAAAATTCAAAATAACCAATTGAAAATATGCGAGTTATATATTATATAAAAAATAATATATAATTTGCATTTTTTTGTTGCATTTT
>DCGL01000055.1 GCA_002314565.1 Clostridiales bacterium UBA1779 | reverse complement strand
AAAAAGACAAATAGCCGTTTTTTCCGCGTATATTATTAATGGCAATTGAGAAAAGGAGGTAAGGTCCGGTGATTCCGCGCAGTGTGATAGATGAAGTTGTAAGACGAAGCGATATCGTTCAGGTAATCGGTATGTACGTGCAGCTTAAGCGCGCAGGATCCAACTGGAACGGACTTTGCCCGTTTCACAGTGAAAAGAGCCCTTCTTTTACCGTGTTTCCCGGAACTGACAGTTTTTACTGCTTCGGATGCGGAGCCGGAGGCGACGTTATCACGTTCATAAAGAAGTCTGAAAATCTCGATTACGTCGATGCCGTACGGCTTCTTGCCGACAGGGCCGGCATTGAGGTGCCCGACGATGCCGGGAACGAAAATCGCGGTCCTTCAAGGGAAAGAATCAAGCTGATGAACGTTGCTGCGGCAAAGATTTTTCACTCCTGCCTTCTGAACGATGCGGCAGCGGAGCCCGCACGGCAATATCTGAAAAAAAGAGAAATAGCCGACGCGACGGTGAGACACTTTTATCTCGGCTACGCTCCTGCCGACTTTTCATGGCTTTACCCGAGGCTTCATGCGCAGGGCTTTACCGACGAAGAGATGACGGCCGGCTTTCTTTGCGGAAATTCAAACGGACGCGTGTACGACTATTTCCGCGGCAGAGTGATTTACCCCATCGTCGATACGTCCAAAAACGTTGTTGCCTTCGGCGGCAGAGTTCTTGACGATTCAAAGCCGAAGTATCTGAATACGTCGGACACCCCGGCGTTCAAGAAAAGCCGCAATCTGTTTGCCCTGAATTACGCAAGAGATTACTGTCAGGATTATCTGATACTCTGCGAAGGATATATGGACGTCATTTCGATGCATCAGGCGGGATTTCAGAATGCAGTTGCGACTCTCGGTACTGCCATTACCGAAGAACACGCAAGAATAATAGCAAAATATACGAAAAAAGTAATATTATCTTACGACTCGGACGGAGCAGGACAGAATGCCACGGATAAGGCTATGAAACTGCTGGACGGTGTCGGTGTTCCGGTCAGAATCCTGAAAATGGAGGGAGCCAAGGACCCGGACGAATACATCAAAAAGTTCGGTAAAGAAAAGTTCCGTGCTTTGATTGAAGGAAGCCGGACGGGATTTGAATTCAGACTCGAAAGCGTTCTGTCGAAATTTCCGCAGAATGACGACCAGAACCGGCTTCGCGCTGCGTCCGAGCTTGCGGATATCATTTCCGGGTACGGGTCCGCAGTGGAAAGGGACCTGTATTCGTCAAAAGCAGCGTCGGCTCTCGGAATTGCGGTTGAACCGCTCAGAGAGGATATAGAAAAATACCGCAGACGCAGAATAAGACAGATGAACAACGAAGCGGGAAAAGAAGCCGTTGAGGTGCTCAGAAACTTCAACGACAGGATTAATCCCGACGCAGCACGGAACGTACGCGCCGCCTCGGCCGAAGAAGCGGTCCTCGGCTTGCTTCTTCTGTATCCCGAACACCGCGACAGCGTGCTTCGCGGAGACGTGAAGCTTGAGAGCGAAGATTTCTTCACTTTGCTCGGAAGAAAAGCTTTTGATTCAATTATGTCACTTCACGCAGATACCGAAGGTTTTTCATTTTCTCTTCTGGGAGAGTTCTTTACGGATGATGAGATGGGAAGACTGAAGAGCTATGAAGTGAACAGGACTAAGCTTTCTTCAAACGGACGCGAAGCGCTTTTATCAGCTGCCCGGATTCTGCACGAAGAGCGCGTAAAAAAAGAACAGAGTGAACCGGGGAAGAATGCCCCGAGCCTGTCGGACTCACTGCTTGAGAAGCGCAGAAAGCTTCAGCAGAAAAAAGACGGCGGACACTGATTTTGTATTTAATAAATTTCGGAGGAAATAAACAATGATTGGCGAAGACGAAAAAAACATTGAGCTGAATGACATACTCGATGAACAGACAAAGCTGATGGAAGACAATCTCGACGATGACAAAGACGATGACGACCTTATGGGGACCGACAGTGAAGACGGTCCCGGTGACGGCGATCTGAGAGCCGCTGACAAATTCTCGGAAAAACTCGATACCGACGATATCGAGCATATGCTCGAATCCGAAGGACTGGCGGTCGACGACCCGGTCAGAATGTATCTCAAGGAAATCGGACGGGTTGAGCTGCTTTCTCCCGAAGCCGAGGCTGAGCTTGCCCAGGTTATGAACGATGAGAGTATGCCCGAGGGCAAGAGAAAGGAAGCAAAGGACAAACTGGTTGTCGCCAATCTGCGCCTTGTCGTATCTATTGCAAAGAGATACGTCGGAAAGGGAATGTTCTTCCTCGATCTGATTCAGGAAGGCAATCTCGGACTTATGAAGGCCGTTGAAAAGTTCGACTATAACAAGGGCTACAAGTTTTCAACCTATGCAACCTGGTGGATAAGACAGGCTATCAACCGTGCCATTGCCGATCAGGCGAGAACAATCAGAATTCCGGTTCATATGGTTGAAACCATTCACAAGGTATCACGCTGCCAGAGACAGCTGCAGCAGGAGCTCGGACGTGAAGCCACAGCCGAGGAAATAGGCGAAAAAATGGGAATGAGTGCTGAAAAAGTCCGTGAAACTCTGAAAATCGCTCAGGAGCCCGTATCCCTTGAAACTCCCATCGGTGAAGAAGAGGACAGTCATCTCGGCGATTTTATTCCCGATGATGAAACTCCGGCACCTGCCGATGCAGCCTCTGCCAATATTCTCCGTGAGGTTCTTGAGCGCCAGCTTCATACTCTGACCCCACGTGAAGAGCACGTTATCAAACTGCGCTTCGGACTTTACGACGGACGCTGCCGTACACTTGAAGAAGTCGGCAAGGAATTTGACATCACAAGAGAGCGAATCAGACAGATTGAAGCCAAGGCTCTGAGAAAACTGCGCCATCCCAGCAGAAAGCGCTATCTTACAGGATATTACGATTGATTCTTTTCTGAATTCATTGTGAATTTTGGAATACAGCAGGGGCTGACCTCATTTTTGTCTTGACAACAGGTCGCTTTTGTTGTAAAATATTATATATTAATATACCTATAATGGCGCTATCGCACAATATAGCCGTTTGACTTTAAGGAGGATTCCTGTTTATGAACAAAAAAATTCTGAGTCTTATGCTTGTCCTCGTGATGCTTTTGACAACGCTTCTGACAAGCTGCACCTTCGGTAGCAGCACACTGGATACAACCACGGTTGTCGATGTTGCTTCCGAATCTACAATAACCCTTTCAATGTACGTTGTTTCCGAAAACAAGATTTCAGAAGAAACGGCAAAGCAGGTTAACAATGCGTTTAACCGTATAACAAAATCAACCTTCAAGACTCAGGTCGTTCTGCATTTTCTGACATACGATGAGTATTATTCAACAATCGAAAATATGATTGAAGAAAACGCAAAACATACAGAGCTCGGTGAAAAGGCCGAAAAGGAATTCAAGAAAGCCAAGAAGGCGGCCAAGGCTGACGGTGTTGCCACTGATAAGGCCTGGGAAGATTCCTGGTATGCAGAGCACCCGGATTATATTGAGTTCCGTGAGACCGAAGAACTTACAGGCGATGATACCACTGCGGAAGAAACCGTTATGGTCACCGTTGAAGGTGCTGAGAACTATGCTATTGCCGAACTGAAATATCCTGAAGAAAAGGCTTATCAGCTTGACATCATCTGGATTGACAGCTATGACAGATACAAGCAGTATATTGAAAATGACTGGCTCAGCAGACTTGACGACGAGCTTTCCGGTTCTTCGAAGAAACTCAAAGAATACATTTCTCCCACAGTATTCCAGTGGGTCAAGTGGTCGTCACAGGGCACATATGCCATCCCGAACAACTCTGCCGTAGGCGAATACACATATCTGCTTCTCAACAAGAAGTATATGGATAAATACAATTACACTGCAGAGAACATTCCCGATATCTATTCCGATACTTCAATGTTTGCAAGCTACGTTTCCGACATTGCAAAATATGAAAAGAATGCAATACCCGTTCTCGGTGAACTCCCCTTGACCAACGTTCTTTACTGGTCACTCAATCAGGAAACCCGCTCCATTGATTACAGCAAGTTCTCTATTATCGGCGATGCCTTCCTTTCCGGAAGATCAATGGATCCTACCGTTTCAACCAACACTCCTATTGCCGCCAGAAACCTCTTCGCTGTTGAAACATACGTAAAGCAGCTCAGAGCCATTCAGTCTTATAAGGACGCCGGATACGTTTATTCCAACGCCAACGGCAAGGATTGCGCGGCTATGGTTGTCAAGGGCGGTGCCGAGCTTCAGGCTGTTTACGGTGACGAATACTATATGAACATCCTTGAATACCCCCGTCTTGAAGAAGATGACCTGTTCTCAAGTATGTTTGGTGTTACCACGTTTACAAAGTCTCTTACCAGAAGTATGGAGATTGTAACTTATCTCAATACCGATCACGAGCTTCGCGACGTTCTTCAGTACGGTGTCGAGGGCGTTCACTATGAACTTGACCAGAGCGGTGTTGTAAAGCGTCTCAACAATGACTATATGATGAATATCCGCAATACAGGTAACGAATTCGTTGCTTCACCCGAAGAAGGAATGGTTCCCGATATCTGGTCATACGGCAAGAAGCAGAACCTCGATATGAAGTCCGGACTGCTCAACTGCTTCAGACTTGATGAAAAGTACTTCACCGAAGGCAGCGATATAGTGCTTGATATGACTCAGATTAATCAGATTATCGAAGCCAGCGCGGATATTGAAAAGAAGCTTGCCGCAGTCAAGAATTCCACAGAGCTTGAAGCTCTTATTTCCGAAGCAACTTCAGCTGCCAGCGCTGCTGTAAGAGATCAGATTTCAACCAGAAAAGAAAATTCACTTTATGCAATTTACTATACTATCTGGATGAATGACGTCGGTCTTTATATTCCGATTGAAGAGTAATATTTCATGTATAAACGGCAGGCCGGACGGCCTGCCGTTTACAATTCAAGGGTCAATGGCAAACGGAAGAGTGCTGAAGAATAAGTATTCCGGGTAAAAAAATGAGCTGCACGTCAGGAGACGTGCAGCTCGTTTTTAGGGTGTGCTCGGCATGA
>DCGL01000039.1 GCA_002314565.1 Clostridiales bacterium UBA1779 | reverse complement strand
CTATGTGGTCTTCATGGCCGTGAGTGAGCAGCACAGCGCGCAGTTTTTCGCGATTTGCTTCAATATATGAAAAATCAGGAATTACAAGGTCAATTCCGAACATCTCTTCATCGGGGAAACCGACACCGCAGTCAATGATGACCATATCGTTTCCGCACTCGAAGAGCGTCATATTTTTGCCGATCTCGCCGAGACCGCCGAGAGGAATGACTCTTACCTTCTTTGAATTGTCGTTTTTGGGGAATCCGCCCTTTTTTGAACTGTTCCCTGTTGCGTCCTTTGCGTTATCGTTTTTCGGATATCCGCCGTTCTTTGAACTGTTCTCTGCTCCGTTTTGTGCACCGTTCTTTGCGTTGTTGCCGGCATTTTTCTGACGGTTTTCCTGCTTTTCGCCCTTTTTCTTCTTCTGTTTCTTCGACTCGGCAGCAGTCTGATTATCCGCCGGGAAATCAACCATATTCATATCATCGGTAACGAAATCTCTGATATGCTTTGATTTCTTCTGCTTCTTCTTTTCGCCGTTCTGTTTCTTCGCTGCATTTTCGGACAGATTGTTATTTATATTCTGCTGATTGTCAGCCTTCTGATTTCTCTTTTTCGGCTTCTTGTGTGCCTTGTTCTCTTCTTTCGTCACATTTGCGTCTTTTTCTTTCTTTTCGGGCATTATTTCTCCTTTCTGAGTATTGTCCAATTATTTATATAGGTAGTGAATGATACAATTATTCATAATAAAGCACTATATTATACACCACTATTCAATTGTTGTCAAGATTTCTTTCCTGAATTACGTGTGAAAGGAGTTCAAAAGACGGAAAAAGAACTGTCAACTACATCATTTTGCGTTTCAATTATATCATTTTTGTCTCAAATGATGTAATTGAAACCTTTGATAATGTAATTAAAATGCCTTCAGCCTGCCGCCGGCATTGTTTTTCAATATTACTCGGAAAACAATGCCGACCGCAAAAACGGCGCCCGGAAATCCGGGCGCCGGCAAAATTTTATTTACAATCTCTTATTTTCCGTATCCAATCTCTTCAAAAACCGGACGGACCATATTGGATTTGAGCTTTCCTGCGTCTTCGATGGCGTCATAATTGCCGACGACGTGAGGGCAGTGATCCTTGTATTCGTATCCGGGCTTTAAGGGAGCTGTCCACTTGACGGCATTGTAAATTATGCGCAGAACGTAAGGGTTGTGGAAGGACGGGCAGGTTTCGTGGCCGGGCTGGAAATAGAAGACTCTTCCGGCATCGCGGATGAAGGTGCAGCCTGAGCGGAAAATATAGCCATCCTCGTACCAGCTGCCGAAAATGAGCTCGTTCGGCTGGGGAATAAAGAAGGGTTCGGCATAAAGCTCTTCACTTTCAATATAAAAGCTTGCAGGAATGCCCTCGGCAATCGGATGCGTCGGAAGCAGGTTCCACATAATTTCCTTCTGCTCACGTCCCCAGGTAAGATTGCCCATCGTGCCGACTATTGCTCGGAAGGGCTTTGAATGATGGGCGGAGTGCAATCCGATAAATCCCATTTTCCCCATATAAACGCGGCGCTGAATCTTTGTTACAAGTTCATCGTTTACTTCCTTGTGAGCCATATGTCCCCACCAGATTAGGACGTCGGTATTGTTCAGAACATCATCCGGAAGTCCCTGGTCCGGGTCGTCAAGGGCGGCAAGCGTCACCTCGATTTCGGGATACTGTGACAGATATTTGCCTATGCAGGCGTGAATTCCTTCGGGATAAAGTGCTTTAGCGGCCTCATTGGTCTTTTCATGTCTGAATTCGTTCCAGATAGTAACTCTGATTTTGTTTTCCATTATGATATTCCTTTCATTTCTGTTATTTAATCGCGGCACGGATTCGAAACCCGCATACCATACAGAATCCGTCTACGTCATAAGGCATCGCCTTCCGTACCGTGTAAAATCCGTTAACTGCGAAAACCTGACCCTTCCGTACCGTATAAAATCAGTTTGCGGCGACGGATGAACCTCTCTTGCCTTGCAGCATCCGTTTACGTCACAGTCCCTATCCTTACGTACCTTGCAGTATCAGATTTCAATTGACATTCCGTCATAAGCCGGGACTGCCCCGAGCGGGGCAAGATCGCGGGCGGTTTCCTCGTGAGTTCCGTGAAGCGTTCGCGCCATATGCGTCGTATAGTATTTGCAATCGTCTGACGGACCGTGCTGTTTTCTCATGGTCTCAAGCATAATTGCAATCATCGGGATGGAGGTATGGCCGAAAACGCGGTCGTCTCCCGGGAACTGTGTTCCGAGAGTTGCTTCAAAAATCACGGCATTCGGTCTTGCTTTCTTTATGAGCAGCCAGGTATCGTATACTATCCAGCCGGAGTCCGCGCCATAGAAAAAGCTTCTTCCGCTCTCCTTTTCCCTGACAATGTAGTTCAGAGTCTGCTCGCCCGTGAAAAACAGGTCGTGATTCGAGCGGCAGGGCATAATTTCATACTTTTCAGTCGCAAAGCCGTGCGCAGCCGTCAGGGGGACCTTCTCAAGATTGTCGATCTGCTTTTCCGCCAGCTTTTCAAGAGCCACGGGGTCGGCATAAAATGTTATTTTATGATCCGCTTCCCTGCACAGCCTTTCAACCGTACCGAGGTTGAAATGGTCTCCGTGCGAGTGAGTCAGAATTATGTTTCTCACATTTCCGAACATTCCCGGGGTTCCGAGTTTGTCCTGATAATCGTAAATGTGAGGCCCCGGGTCAATGAGCAGGTCGTCGTTCACAAGAGCGCTTGAAAATCTGCGCCCCCCGCCGAGCTGTTCAAAGAGTTGAAGCGCCCAGTCGGCAGCTCCTGTTCCGAGAAAAAGAAGTTTCATATTGCTTCCCTCCTGTGTTTTTTTACGGAGTTTAATACTCCTGCCTGCGGCAGAATGAATCCTTCAATCGGATACCCGCCGTTGATTTACGCATTCGAAAAGAACAATTATTCAAAGCGCACCCATTATAAACTCGGCAATGATGCCGGCTGTCAGAAGCAGCGGTCAACAGAGCGTTTCCCTTTTCAGAAAAGCTCGTCGGCAGTTCCGTCTTCTGTTTTTCTGTTGCGCAGAATGGTATAATTACCTGAGCGCAGCGTCTGGGTCAGCTGCTCATTCGAAGTAATCGGGAACTCGGTTTCAATGCCTACGGGCACCTTGCCGGGTACGTCCTTATGGAAATCCGTTCCGGCTGTTTTAATCAGATTGTATCTTTCTGCCCACATTCCCGCGATGTCGTTTCTGTTGTCTTTTCCGGTATTTCCGTTCCAGACCTCCATACCGTCAAGATATTCAGGCTTTGTCACGTACATGCCGTCGCGGAAGGGGTGCGCCTGAACGAACAGGATTCCGGCTTCGCGAATAACCGGGGAGATCTCCTTAATTTTCATATTCATCATCTCGGGATGACTCATAAGAAAATCCTTTGTCACTCCATAAAGCAGATAATCACTCGGAGACGTGTATGAACGGTATTCGCAGCCAAGAAGGATGTTCAGCCTTCCTCCGGCGGCTTCTTTCAGCTTTTCGTATCCGTTTACAAAGAAATTAACTCTGGTTTCCCAATCCCAGCCGGACTGATCACCGTATCTCGGATTCTTGAACGTGTTTTCGTTGAGATGGTCGGTGAGAACAACTGTCGTATATCCGTGTCTGAGATAGAACTCAACGATATCCTCAGGTTCCGTCTTACCGCATTTCGAGACGGTTATCGAATGGCAGTGCAATTCAGTTTTAAACATCTTTATTCTCTTTTCTTTATATTATCTTCATAATTTTACCACCGTTTTATGAATAATTCAATCTTTTTTTGTCAAAGTGAACCAGGGGACGTTTCTGGTCCGCAGAACCGTCCCCCGGTTCACTTTTTATCTCAGCACGATGCAATCGTATCTGATTGAGTCACCGGTAATGGAATACGAGGGTTTTGTTCCGGCAAGGAACGGTCCCTTGGCCGGACGTTTGACAACGACGCGTCTCGGTGACGCGGCAACAGCTGCGGACATAAGGTCTTCCTCTGTCGAACAGGGAGATTCAAGCTGCTGAAGCAGCTGGAATTTCTTTTTGATGAGACCGCTTTTCTGACGCTCGGGAAACATCGGGTCGAGCAGAACGAGGTCGGGTGTAAACCCGAGATTGCGAAGTGCCTGAGTGCTGTCCGCATTGTGAACGTGCATACGCGAAACGATGCCGGACAGTGCGGGATTGTCTGCCGCACGTCGAAGACCGTCTTCGAGCAGGGCGCAGATTACGGGATTGTATTCAAAGAGAGTGACGTCATATCCGAAGGCGGCAAGCAGCAGCGAGTCCTCGCCGAAGCCGGCCGTCGCATCAACTGCCGTCAGCGGGAACTCAAGATTTTTGAATTTCGAGGCCTTAACGAGCATTTCCCCGTTCAGATTCCGGGGGTTCAGTCTCGGCAGCATCTTCGTCAGATTACAACTGAGCTTCAGCTCCGCCTGGCAGAGCGAAAGTCCTTCGTCCGACAGATACAAATAAAGAATTTCGTCCTCCGGCTTCTCTTCAAGCAATTCTGAACCGATGCGGACGCAAAGCTCCTTCGCATCTTCCATTCGGCACTCTGCCCAAAGTGCGGGAATTTTCATCTCAGACATCGATTATCATTCCGTCCGCTGCAAGAGTTACCGGCACGCTTGCGGCAACCATTTTCTTCAGTTCAAGGCAGGAGCTCAAAAATTTTTCGCTGTAATGGCTAAATATAAATCTCTTCGGCGGATTCGTAATCAGGGGCTCGCAGTATAGCGTTCCGTTGAAATGAGCGCACTCCGCGATAACGAGGTCAAAGGTCCTGTCCTTGTTGAAACGTCCGAAATCCGCGACGGGACCGTCGACGTGCTTCATATCTCCGGTGAAAAGAACACTTTTGCCCTCCGCCTCGACAACAAATGCGTAAGATACGTCAATATGACCGGTTCTCAGAGCAGTGACTTTAATTACTCCGTCATCATAGAAGCAGCCGGAAGTTATTTCCGTGAATTCCAGGTCTTCGCGCAGGTTGCTTGACAGGCTGATATTGAGATAAGCGCGAATTCCGTCAACGGCCTCGATCTTCGGAATATAAAATTTGGTTTTTGCATTTTTAAAATACCATGAAAGCAGATTGACGTACGGAATGATGCCGTTGAAATGGTCTCCGTGCAGATGGGTGACAAAGGCGGCATTTATGCTGTCCGGGTGAATTCCGCGGTCAATCAGCTGATCGATGGGATTTGTTCCGAGGTCAATAAGATACTTGTTATCTCCGACTTCAATCATGGCACAGGAACATTTGCGTCCGGGCTCGGGAACCCCGTGACTTGAACCGAAAAAAGTAATTCTCATTTCAATATCTTCCTTCTTATATATTATGCATATATTGTACCACAAATCGCCGATGCTTGCAAAAGAAAACTCATATACCGCGAAAATACAACTGCCAAAGCTGCATTTTCAGGATGTAATTTTTGATTTTCTGTTTTCCGTCAACAATTTACAATTAAAGGCTTGATTTATTTAGTCAAAAATGGTACAATATTGCGTAACAATTATTACATTTTTATGCGGCAGCCCACGCCAAAATATATACTTGAGGTTAATTCAGAAAACTTATGCCAAAAACACTGATAATTGCAGAAAAGCCTTCACTGGCCAAAAATATCGTCGCGGCAATAAATCCTTCACCGAAATGGGTTACGGTCGACGCCAAAACGCGTACAGGCTACTATGAAAGTGCGCAATACGTCGTTTCAAACGCCTTCGGACATCTGTTGTCGCTCAATGATGCCGAGGATTACAATCCAGAGCTCAAAAGCTGGCGTTCAACCAACCTGCCGATAATTCCGGACTCATTTAAATATAAAATTGCAGGAGACCGCGGGGTCAAGGCGCAGTTTGCCTTACTAAAAAAGCTCATTTCCCGTGACGACATAGAAAAAATCGTCAACGCAGGCGACTCGGACCGCGAAGGCGAAATAATAATACGTAATATTATCGGGCACACCGGCTCGAAAAAGCCGGTTTTCAGGCTCTGGATGCCCGACCAGACCCCGCAGACCATAGGAGCTGAGCTTTCGGGTATGAAGCCGGACTGCGAATACGATAATCTTGCCAACGAAGGCTACGCCAGAACCTATATCGACTGGCTGTACGGAATAAATCTTACGCGTATGGCAACAGTCAAATCCGGAAAGCTTTTGCGCGTCGGCCGCGTCACGTCTCCGATAATCACGGCAATCTGCGAACGCGAACGCGAAATCCGCAATTTTGTTCCGCAGAAATACTACGTTCCGACTCACGACAAGGACGGGCTCAAGCTCGTTTCAAAGAAAAAATTTGATGCTCCCGAAGAATGCGCGGCGCTGTGCGATTTATATAACCGGTCCCGCACATACGTCAAGGACCGCAAGACCGTGCGCAAAACCATCCCGAGACCGAAGCTTTTTGCCCTGTCCGATCTTCAGGGAGACGCCGGAAAAGCATTCAGATACACCCCGAAGAAAACTCTGGACATTCTTCAGCAGCTTTACGAGGACGGCTACGTTTCATATCCGCGTACAAATTCGCAGTATATGGCAGTTGCCGAAAAGAAGAAGGCGAAGGATATAATCGCGTCGATTCACAAAACGTATGCAGGTCATTTCCAGAACGTCGGCTTTATGGACACGAAGAACATCTTCGACGATTCGAAAATCGAGGCGCACTCCGGTCTTACACCGACGTACAAGATTCCCGACGTAAATTCTCTTCCCGAAGAACAGAAAAACCTTTACCGTATGATTTTTATGCGTTTCTGCTCGGTTTTCTGTCTTGAAGATTACACTGTTGACCGTACGACCCTGACAATCGACAACTCACACGAAATATTCACCCTCAACGGCGACGTCACCGTAACAAAGGGATATACGGTTTATGAGCCTCCGAAGAAAAAATCCGCAGACCTTCCTCCTCTTCAGATCGGTGACGAAATCACCCCGGCCTTCAGGCCCGAGGAAAAAGAAACGACGCCCCCCGACCATTATACTGCCGAAACCCTCAACGCCTATCTGAAAAATCCTTATTCCGCCAAGGAAAAGAAGGAGCTCTCAGATGACGAAGAAGCAATGGACGTCATAAGCGAGGTGGAGCTCGGTACCGAAGCCACGCGCGCGGGACTTATAGACGCCGCAATCAAGAGCGGATACATCACGCTTACCAAAAACAAGTACGGAATCACGGATGACGGTGAATTTTACGTCGATTCCCTTGCCGGCCTCGGCATAAATATGGCCAAGGACCGCACTCTGAATCTCGGAAAGTCATTAAAACAGGTTTACCGCGGCGGAAAGAACGTACCCGAGGTTGTAGAGGAGGCCAAATCCGACCTTCAGTCAATCTGTGCCGGCGCCGCCGTTCATCCCGACGCCAGACGCGAATTCAAAGGAAAAGAGGGAGCGTCTCCGCTTTTCAAACCGGTAGGAGACGGAACTCCTTTCTGCGCCTGCCTCTGCTGTCACGGTGAAATCAAGGAATACTCAAACGGCTGGTTCTGTTCCACCGAAGGCTGCCCCGTTCATCTTATGAAAGACGATAAATATTTTACGAAGGTCTGTGACGGAGTATCCCCTGAAACCGCCAAAGCAATTCTCGAAACCGGCTCCTGCCACTTCGACAAGCTTGTATCCAAACGCACCAACAAAGAATACTCCGCAACCGTCACCGCCGAATTCGGCGGTGCTTATCCGAAATATTCGATGAAATTCTGAGAAAATCAGCCAGGGGACGTAAGTGGTGGCTAAAAATCAGCCGGGGGACGGTTCTGCGGACCAGGGGACGTTTCCGGTGG
>DCGL01000034.1 GCA_002314565.1 Clostridiales bacterium UBA1779 | reverse complement strand
CTCCTACAAAAACTTGACACAGACGCGTGTGATGGCGACTCTTGACATTTCCACCCAAATAAAGTATAATTATGCCAATATTTTGAAGAGTAAGGTCGTGGGCGTAAAGTGCCGCCGGGACGGGGAGTTGTCCGGAGGACGAAAGGGAAACCTGCGGTTCGCGGCCTGCATCCCGCTTCATAGGGCAAAAGAATCAGATTTTTTAACCTCCTTCTGCTTTATGTATGCGGAAGGAGGTTTATTATGTCAAGACAAAACGGCGTATCTCCTGTCCGCAAGCTCTGCATCACGGGTCTTATGATGGCGCTCAGCGTCGTCATCGGAATTCTGTGCAAGAACTTGATGACCTGGCAAATCTACTATCGGGTAACCTTTGAGAATTTCCCGATAATTCTGACCGGATTCTGCTTCGGCCCCATCTGGGGACTGGCGGCAGGTGTCGGAGCTGACCTGCTCAGCTGCCTGATGTCCTCAAATCCGGTTGTAAATCCGATAATTTCCGCAGGAGCTGCCTGCGTCGGCCTGTTCTCGGGACTTTGTCCGCTTATTGCACGGCGGGCAGGTCTTAATAAGCCTAAAGCTACGCTTGCACTGAGTGTCGCTTCGGCCCACCTTATCGGACAGGTAATTATCAAGTCGATTGGTAAAATCGTTGTTTACGGTATGCCGAAAATCGGCATTCTCATAGGCCTCGGCATTTCCGTCATCGTCGGTACGGCAGAATATTTTCTTATTCTGCTTCTGCTCTCCAACCCGGAAATAGGCAAAACACTGAAAGGGATGACGTATTTTGAATTACACTGAAGCGCTGGATTACATCCATTGCGGTTTTTTCGGGGGAACTCGCCCCGGACTTGAGCGCGTGACCGAGCTGCTCGGAATGCTCGGAAATCCGCAGGACCGCCTGCGGTTCATACACGTGACGGGAACCAACGGCAAGGGCTCCTTCTGCGCGATGCTCGACTCGATTCTGCGTGCTGCGGGCTGCAGAACCGGCCTTTACACCTCGCCCTACATCCGCCGGTTCAACGAGAGAATGATGGCGGACGGCTCACCTATTGACGATGATGAACTCGCAGATATTGCGACCGAGGTCCGTCCTCTCGCTGAAAAAATGGCAGATAAGCCGACGGAGTTCGAACTCATCACGGCTGTCGCGATGGTTTATTTTGACCGTCATCACTGCGATCCCGTCGTGCTGGAGGTCGGTATGGGAGGCCGCCTTGACGCGACCAACATCATAAAAACTCCGCTTATCGACGTAATAACGGGAATTGCCCTTGACCACACGAAAATTCTCGGCGACACTCTCGGCAAAATTGCCGCTGAGAAGGCTGGAATATTCAGACGCGGTACTCCGGTTCTGTGGTGCGGGGACTCCGCTGAAGCCGACACGGTAATCCGCGCGAAGGCCGCGGAGCTCGGATGTGATATTTTTACTCCTGACCGAAAAGCCCTGAGGGTCAAGAAATATTCAATCGACGGAACCGAATTTGATGCCGGAGATTTCAAAGACCTGACTCTGCCGCTGCTCGGCAGCTACCAGCCGCTCAACGCTCAGAACGTGCTGACCGCAGTGCCGCTGCTTCGAAATCTCGGCTTTAACATCAGTGATGCGGACGTGAAAAACGGGCTTGGCGCCGTAAAATGGCCGGCAAGATTTGAAAAAGTCACGTCTGACCCGCTGTTTATCTGTGACGGAGGCCACAACCCCGAGGGAATCGAGGCCGCCGTTTCGAGCATAGAAAAGTATTTCCCGGACGGAGTCAACATCGTAACGGGAGTTATGGCTGACAAAAATTACGGGCAGATGGCGAAAATGATAGCCTCCGTCGCCAAAAAAGTGTTCTGCCTGACGCCTAACAACACGCGTTCTTTGTCTGCAGAAGCATATGCTGAAGTTTATCGCAAGCTCGGAATCGATTCCGAAGCCTTTGACGGTATTGACTGCGCGGTTCTTGCGGCATACGAGAACGGAAAGAAGACGAAGAGTCCTACAGTCTGCCTCGGCTCGCTGTATATGTACGGTGACGTTGTAGCCGCTCTTGAAAAAATCACCGGCCGTCACGTCGGAGGATTCTGAAAAAACGCAGAAAAACGCAATCCGGTCCCATACTCTTATAACCGTGATTCCGGGAAAAATCCGGATCCCTGCTGCGTCGAAGATTGTTGATTATATATTATTACGAAGATTAATGTCGATTTTCCTGCTGCGTCGAAGATTAACATATATTATTGAGAAGAATCATTCCGGATTACCGCCGCATCGAAGATTGTTTAAAATTAATAAGGAAGGAATTGAAAAATGTCTGTCAATTTTGGTTTGAATCTGAAGCTTCCGAGAAGACTGTCCAATGCCTTGGGATTTCTCGTTTTTGCACTTGCCTGCCTTTTTTTCATAATATTCTGCGCTGTTTGTCTGGCTCAGCGTTCAGGTATTACATTCGCCGAAACAGAGGGCGTGATAGTCGATATAACGTCTGATTATATCGGTGAAGAACAACAGCATTACGTCTATGTCGATTACACGGCTGACGGAATAGAATACAATAACGTTAGGTACAATGAGTACAACGCATGGATGAAGATCGGTGACACGGTTACAGTCAATTACAACGTGGAAAATCCGACTCAGATTGAATCTCCCTCATCCACAACGTGGTTCATTGTCATAATTATCATCAGCAGCATAGGACTGCTTTTCTTCCTCTGGAAAGCATTCAAAGCCTTTGTCAATTGACTTCTTATTTAATAGCCGCCTGCGGCAAGAGAAAAATTCTCTTGCCGCTGTGCTTTTTTCGGATGACAGGATGGCTCGTGGCGGACCGGGGGACGGTTATGCGGACCGCCCTCTTGCCTTCCCCACGGGGGAAGGTGGCACGGCGCAGCCGTGACGGATGAGGCTCCACGGTCATCTTTCACAAAAAAATTCAAAAAAACTCTTGACAAACGGTTTGTATTATTGTATTATTGTATTAGTACAACAAAACAGCCCAAAAAGAGGTAGAAAGATGTTAAATGTATCACACGTAACAAAAAAATACGGAAAGGTAAAGGCCTGCAACGACATCAGCTTTACCGTAGAGCGCGGGGAATGCGCAATACTGCTCGGACCGAACGGAGCAGGAAAGAGCACACTGATAAAGTCGATAATCGGTCTGCTCAGACACGAAGGAACGATTACAATTAATGAGCTGAACAACAAGAGCGTTGAAGCCAAGAGAATCGTCGGTTACATTCCGGAAATTCCCGCCCTGTACCCCAACCTGACGGTATATGAGCATCTTGAATTCATCGCACGCGCATACAAGCTTGAAAACTGGAAGGACAGAGCGGAAATGCTGCTCGAAAACTTTGAACTGACCGACAAGAAAAAGAAGTTCGGCGATGAACTATCAAAAGGAATGCAGCAGAAGCTCAACCTCTGCATCGGTCTCTTGCCCGATCCCGATATGGTTCTTATGGACGAGCCGATGATCGGTCTTGACCCTCACGCCATAAAGCAGCTTAAGGCCATCATCGAAAAGATGAGAAACGAAGGCAAGACGATGCTCATCAGTACTCACATCATCGACTCAGTCGATATGCTCTGGGATAAGACGGTTATCCTTCAGGGCGGGGTTGCAAAGGCCTGCATCACGAAGGAAGCACTTGAAAACTACGGACGCACTCTTGAAGAATATTTCTTCGAAGTGACCGAAGGAATTGATTCCGCAAGCGTAAAGAGCGACAAAACCGTCAACGCTGAAGATAATACAACTGAAACAGAAGACAAAAAGGACACTTCTGACAAAACGGAGGCCTGATTATGTCACTTTGGTTATATTATGCCTGGCACTCCGGTGTGAACCAGATTAAAAAGCTGTTTAAAACCTGGGTTGCCATCGTTATTCTGTGTTGCGTCGGCGTAGGAGTGCTTTTCGGCGCAGTTGGCGGAATCGTCAGCAGCTTTTTCGATGATGAAATTGATGACGCAGTTGATGAGGTGACTGAAGAAGTAATCGGCGATTACGTCGATGAAGACGATGAAATAGACATAAAAATCAGGGATGACGTAACGGGAGAAACCGTTGCCGAAATTAAGCCCCAAACGATAGTCGATATGGCTGCTACCGGACTCTGTGCGCTTATCCTTGTGCTTATGATGCTCACTGCGGACAAGACCAGTATCTTCCTTCCCGCCGATACGGTCCTGTTGTTTACGGCTCCGATGAAGCCGCAGAAGGTTCTCGCTTTCCGTCTTGCCTGCACGATGGGAATGTTCTTCTTCCTTTTCATATACTTCTTATGCCTGTCTCCCACATACACGATAGGAATGAACATCAGTGCTCCCGTCGTGATTTCCGTTATGGTCGGATATATAATGCTCTGTGCCCAGAGTGTTATCGTCAAGATGACCTTATATATGTACTGCGCAGGTGACAAAAAGAAAAAGGATATCGTCAATTACACGGTTTACGGCCTGCTCGCGGCAGTTCTCGCCGGATTTGCAATCTTTATGAAGACCACCGGAGTGAACTCCATGGCCGGTAACGCCATTCTTTACGTAACACATGCAAATTCCCGCTGGATTCCCATCGTCGGATGGATAAAGGGAATGATAATCAGCTGTATGGAAGAAAATTACCTGATGGCTGCCGTTTATTTTGGACTTGAAATTCTTCTCAGCGCAGCCTGCATTGTCGTTATGATGAAGATGAAGGCCGATTTCTACGAACCCGCTCTTGCAAAATCCGAAGAGCTTGCCAATATGCAGTCTGCGATGCTTGAAAACCGCAGCGCTGTACGCAAGCTTTCCAAAAGGCAGCAGGACAAACGTGAAAAAATCCGCAAGGACGGCATCGGCCGGGGTTCCGGAGCAAACGTTATCTTCTGGAAGGAGATGTACAACCGCTTCCGCTTTGCCCAGCTCGGAATTTTCACAAAAACCTTTGAAACCTACGCCCTGTTTTCCGTAGGAGTTGTCGCAGTTCTTGCCTACAAGGGCATCCGTACGATGCTTCCCGGAGCAATTGTTCTTGCCGCCTCGGTATTCATCCGGGCATTCGGCAATCCGATGAACAAGGATACTCAGGTCCACTATTTTGCAATGATTCCCGAAAAGCCCCGCAAAAAGCTCTGGTATTCACTGCTTGCCGGAACTGCAAATACCGCAATGGATGTCGTTCTTCCGCTGCTTGCCTGCACGATTATCGGCGGAGGCTCAGTCATAGATTTTCTTGTCTGGCTGCTCGTAATCGTAACCTTGGACTTTTATTCAACCGTCATATGCACCTTTATCGGACTCACAGTTCCGAATAATCTCGCAAACGGATTTAAGCAGTTCGTTCTGATTATGTTCATATACGTCGGCATGGTTCCTGCCGGTCTTGCAATCGGATTCAGCATTTACCTTGGATACCCCGCCGTGGGTGCACTTATCGCTTCAGTCATCAATGCAGGTGTCGGTGCAATCTTCTTCAACATCCTGCCTTGCTTCTTCTGAAAAAAGCTGACCCGTCAGCCGATTCGCATTTCATACGGCAGGGCGGTATCTGATACCGTCCTGTCATCCGAATAACCGTTTTCCTGCGGAACTGCAGTCTGCTTAAGGAAAAAAGGAGGTCAAAATTCAATATGTCCTGGGAATTTAACAGTAACGTGCCCGTTTTTATCCAGATTGTCGATAAAATCAGGGCGGATATTATCAACGGAAAATACCCTTCGGGAAGCCGCATTCCTCCGGTCAGAGACCTGGCCGCGGAGGCCTCGGTCAACCCGAATACGATGCAAAGAGCTCTGTCTGAGCTCGAAAGCCAGGGACTTCTCGAAGGAAGAGGCACAATCGGCCGCTTCGTAACCGGAAATACTTCGGTGATACAGAAAACGAATGATATAACCAAAAACGCGGTGCTGACAAAGCTTATCGAAGAAGCCGAGAATCTCGGCATCAGCGACGATGAAATAATTGAGTTTGTGACGAAGAGAAAGGCAGGAAAAAACGATGCCTGAATATGAAAACGTTCTTGAAATTAAGAATCTGAGCCAGAGCTACCGCCGCGGCGAAAGAATTCTCAGAGATATGAATCTTGAAATTCCCGCAGGAAGAATCACCGGACTGCTCGGTCCGAACGGCTGCGGGAAATCCACGCTCATAAAGCTTATCGCGGGACTGCTCGTCCCGGACAGCGGCGAGATTATCATCTGCGGCGAACCCCGCAGTGAAAAATCCAATTCCCTCGTATCCTATCTTCCGGACCGTCCGGCCTTCAGTATGGGGATGACTTCAACCGAAATCCTTGATTACTATGCGGAATTTTTTGAGGATTTTGACCGCGCTCTTGCTGTCAAAATGCTTGAAGACCTGCAGATTGACCAGACAAAAAAGCTGCGTTATCTGTCAAAGGGCACGCGGGACAAAGTTCAGCTGGTGCTGACTATGGCAAGACGCGCAAAGCTCTATCTGCTTGATGAGCCTATGGCCGGTATCGACCCCGCCGCCCGTGAATACGTTATCAGAACGATTATCGGAAATTACAATCCTGATGCCGCGGTTATTATTACCACCCACCTGATTGCCGATATTGAGTCTATGCTCGACGATTTTTATTTTATGGGCTTCGGCGGAAAAATCCTGCTTTCGGGAAATGCCGACTCCTTCCGCGAAAAATACGGTGTTTCTCTTGATGCCAAGTTCAGGGAGGTCTTCAGATGTTAAAGAAACTTTTAAAATACGATATGCGTGCGGTTTTCCGCCTCTGGTGGATAATCGCCGTCGGAATGGCCGGTGTGGCGCTTCTTTCGGGTTTCTGTATCCGCATAGGTATTGATATACCCGTTGTCGGGGACGACGTGAGTCCCGCGGTGGGCCTGTCAAAGCTGCTGCTTTTCGGTTTTGCATATTTTGGCTTTCTCGGCGTTTTATTTGCCGCTTGCTTCCTTGAATTATTTGTCTATTTCCGTGCATACAAGAATCTGTACTCTGATGAAGCCTATCTGACGTTTATGCTGCCGGTAAAACGCCGTACTCTTCTGGATGAAAAACTTCTTCACTGCTTCATCTGGCAGACAATCAGCCTGCTTCTGGTGATTGTATGCTCTGCGATAATGGTTTTGGCCGGTTTCTTTGGAACGGGACTCAGTTTTTCTGATATTATCGCAGGAATAAGAGACAGAATCGGTGAATATCCTGAAGAATTTACATCTGCGCTTCCGGTAATTATTGCGGAAATCATAATCGTTATGTTTACTACCAATTGTTCAAGTGCCGCGCTTGTGTTGATGTGCCTGACAATAGGAGCAGTCATTGCAAGAAAGCATAAGCTTCTTGCTTCAATCGGTATTCATTACGGTATCAGCAGCGTAATTGGAATTTTTGCGATGATCATAAACCTGACTACGTTATTTTCCGTGACTTCAGGTTGGTTTACACCTGCGGAAGAAGTCATCGATAAGACTGCAACGCTGTATATCGTGGGAATGGTCGGTGCCATCATTCTTTTGACTGTTGCCTGCTTCTTTGTTTTCCGGGCCATTACTCTGAAACTGATGAACAAGAAGCTGAACCTGACGTCATAATTGAAGGTGAGTCGGATGACAGACAACAAAAGAATACCGGACTACCTTGATTGCGGTGTTGAGTTTATCAAGCGCAATCTGAAGCGTTTTGTGCCGGCTTTCGCAATATACGCCGTACTGATCGGATTATACTCATTCTTTATTACTGAACGATATAATCTGGAATTACTGACGGAGCTTTCCGATGACAAGACAATGTTAATTGATATGATTATCGGAACATATGTCGGGATGGCAGCTTCGGCAATTGCCGCATTTGTCGGGTTAATAATCACCGGGATGATTGTCTATTTCACGTATACCAAGCTTATGACGGGGAAGGAGCCCGACAGAAAATACACTGTCAAAAGAGGTTTGGTATATGCCCTGTTTTCAACTCTGTGGAGTTCGATTTTCATTGCGGCACTGTACATTCTGCTGATGATTCCCGTGACGATTATCACGTTTTTCTCGTTTACGGCTGTCGGAGAAGTCGTCAATGATGAACCCTTTGCCTGGTACTGGATATTACTTATTACCCTTGCTGCCCTTGCTGTCATTGCTCTCATATTATATATTTACGGCCGCATTTCGATGGCAGCTCCGCTTATGATAGTGAAAAATCAGCAGATTTTCAAGGCAATAAAGTCATCCTGGATATACACGAAGAAAAGATGCTTCCGCACTCTCGTGCTGCTTGCAAGCTGTGCAATACTGATTGAAAGCGCGGCTGCAGTTATGGCGGCGGTAACCTCTCTCAGTGTTTTCAATTACAGTACTGCGGCGTCAATAGTAAGCGCAATTGTCAACGGACTTGCCTCCTGTACTGAATTCGTTCAGCCGGTTATTCTCATTTTTGCAATCGTTGACAGGGAAAAGCAGACCGGCGGGCTTGATGATGAAACAAATTTGAACTCCTTCCTTGCGGAAAGAGGAGTGTAAATTCGGTTATTATGAAAAATTGTGAAGAAAGGAGCCGTTTTGGAAGTGACAATTGACGAAGCAAAAAAAATAATCGACGAAGTTATGTCAGCCGACGAATTCCATGAACAGAGAGTTGAAATACCTTCCTGGATAAGGAAGACTTTAAAATGGATATCTGAAATTTTGGAAGAAATCTTTCACTGGATATTAGAGCAGATTGTAAAGCTGATAAAAGCTCTGAATCTCGGCGGCGGTGACGGAAGCGGAGTGTCGCTCGCACGCATAGTTGCATTTGTAATTATTTCCGTTCTGGCAGCCGGGCTGCTTACAGTTATCGTGCTGCTCGTTCTGAAGCTGCTCCGACGGACTAACGTCAGACGCAAGACCGAAGTCTCGGATGCAGAAGAGCTGGTTCGGCTCTCACAAACCCCGGACGAGTCGATGCGTCTCTACCGTGAATACCTTGAAAAAGGAGATTGCCGGGAAGCTTACAGATATCTTTTTATATCCCTGCTCATTCAGCTCAATACGCGTGAGCTGATACGGATTAAAATATTCAAAACAAACCGTATATACAAACGCGAGATTCTCGATATCGGTGCTTTCGATGAAAAAATGACGGAAGCTTTCTTCGAACTGTTCAATCTGACGCGTTTCGGAGGAAGAAGTATTTCCGAAGAGACGCTGCGGGAAAAGTATAACGAATACCTGAAAATGCTCGCGGATGCCGACCTTGCGGTGAAAAAACGGAAGAAGGGCGGTGATTCCGAATGAAGAAATTTCTGAATTTCGTCAGAGAAAACCGCTTCTGGGCAGGGGTTCTTGCTATCGTAATATTGACTCTTGCGGTTCTTGCCGTAATTGACAGTGACGAAGAAAGCAATCTTGCAACATACGGAGGAGGTACGTCGTTTTCGACCACAGCCGTCGGATACAAGGGATTGTACACGTCTCTGGAAAAAGCCGGGGAACAGAACGGAAGCTTTTCGATTGAACGCAATTCGAAGAGCGCAAGATTTCTTCCGGGGAAAGCAATATATATATGTCCTGATGTTTCGGGCAGCCTGCTCGGCGGCAATGATCCTGCGGACCTTATGAATCTGGTGAGGGACGGCGGCGTATTGATTGTTATGCTCGATGATTCGGAAGAAGTATTAAGAACAGATATTTTTTCGCCCGAAGAAGATGAGGAAATATCCGATTCGGATACTTTTTCGCCCGAAGAAGATGAGGAAATATCCGATTCGGATACTGATGCGGAAGAAACAGAGTATGATCCATCGGATTACTACGGCATATATGACAAAATTCTCAGAAAGAATCATTCGCAAATGCCGTGGGATGATACTGAGAATGACGGTGGTGAGACCGCTGTGACTGACAGTTCCTCGATGAACCTTTCCGATTATCAGCAGCAGAGTATTGATGAATTAATCATTACTTACGAAGAAACTCCCTGGAAGTATTGTGTCACTGCCGAGGAGGAAATTTACTGGCTGCTTTACTTTGCAAACGGCGGACAGACTCCTTATGTTAAAATGGACGGCCTGCCGGGAGGCGAAGAAATCAGCGCGATGAAGTCGGAATATAACGGACTTGAGCTTGTCAGCTGCGATTACGGAGAGGGAAGAATCATCGTTTCCGAATGCAATGAAGGGCTGAATAACCAAAGCCTGATGGAAGATAATACAATCGGGGCTGCCTTTACGGTTCTCGTTGACGAAATCGCCTCCGGACGCGGAATCAGCACCGTGATTTTTGATGAAAAATACTGTAAGCTGTATGAAACCGAAGAATGGGAAATCCTCGGCGCAGGCTTTATCATGGGGCTTGCCGAAATCTGCGTTGCCGTCGTGGCATATCTGCTTTACAAAGCTCAGCGCTTCGGGGCTCCCGAAAAGATGGCCTCCGTCGAACGACGCAGCGAAACCGAAGGTGTTGAGGCTCTTGCCAATCTCTACCGCGGCACAGGCGCCGCATCAATCGGCTTTCTCGTCCATATGGAAGGCCTGCTGTCGGATCTTGCAAAGCTGTACGCCCTTCCCGGTTCTATGAGCTACGGTGAAATTGCCACTGAAATAAGCTCGTCAAACGCAGTGACTGACGATGAAGTTAAGAATCTCTGCCGCTCGTATCTGTCGGTCCTGAACGGCGATATCAGCACCGCAAAGGCAAGGAAGCTGATCGATACGGTCGATTCAGTGAGAAACAGGATATTTAACTGATAATGACCGGCTCCAAAATGAAAGAAAGGTTTGAAAATACAATGAGTGTAAAAGAAAAAAGCGGACAGCTTGTGTCCGAAATATCAACCGTTGTCGTAGGACAGAACGATTTCCTGCGTCACCTCACAATTGCTTTCCTGTCCGGAGGACACGTGCTTATGGAAGGCGTTCCCGGACTCGGAAAAACCCTTATCGCAAAGGCTCTTGCAAAATGCGTAGCTGCCGACTGTAAGAGAGTACAGTTCACCCCCGACCTGATGCCTTCAGACATCCTCGGAACCAACGTTTTCAATCTGAAGGAGTCCGAATTCCATCTCAAGAAGGGACCCGTTTTCACGAACATCCTGCTTGCCGATGAAATCAACCGTACTCCTCCCAAAACGCAGTCCGCTCTTCTGGAAGCCATGGAAGAAAGACGCGTCTCAATCGACGGTGAAGAGCTGAAGCTCGACGATCCCTTCTTTGTTATCGCAACACAGAACCCCGTTGAGTACGAGGGTACTTATCCGCTGCCCGAAGCCCAGCTTGACCGTTTCCTTATGAAGCTCTGCATCGGCTACGTCGAGCAGAAGTTCGAGGAGGATCTGCTTCGCGGATATGCCGGAAATTTTGAAGGAGCACACGCCCGCGTTGAAGATCTGAAGCCTGTTTTCACTCACTCCGACCTTGAAGAATGCCGCCGTGAAATCGCAAACGTCCGCGTTGACGACAGCATCATTCACTATATTGCCGAAATTGTATCTGCCACGAGAAAGGCTCCCGCAATCGTGCTTGGCGCTTCACCCCGAGCATCCATCGCCCTCTTGCTCTGTGCAAGAACTGCAGCGGCAATGGAAGGCAGAGATTACGTAGTGCCTGAGGACGTTGCCGACATCGCACTGCCTGTGCTGCGTCACAGAGTAATTCTTCGTCCTGAAGCCGGAAGTGATGCCGCGGGACCCGACAAGACTCTCGCCGCAGTGATAAGAAAGGTTGAAGTGCCTCGCTGATGGGAATCACAAAGCGCTTTGTGTCGGTTCTGCTGATCTGCGCCGTTCTGATTCTGATTGCCGGCACTGCCGGCGGGAAAGACCTCGCCATTGTCTCCTTCATACTCTGCAACGTTCTTGCTCTTGTGCTTTTTGTCACGGATATAATCGTCACTCCTAAGAAAAAGATGCTTGAAGCCGAGCGCATACTTGAAGAAAAGCTCTCACTCAACGGCACGCACGACGCGAAAATCACGGTGCGTAACCGCTCGGACCATCCGCTCTTTGTCAGCGTTCACGATGAGCTGCCCGAATATTTCGTTCACGGCGAAATGCCGCAGGGCAAATGGATAGCGGCTCACAGTGAAGAAAGCTTTTCGTACGGTTTCACTCCTGTCAAGCGCGGGGAATACGCCCTTCCGTGCATCACTTTGCGTTACAGAGGAGTATACGGACTCTGCTTCAGACAGTGTGAGTTGAAAACGGAAGAGAAGTACAGAGTATATCCGAATATGAAGGACCTGTCCCGTTACGGGATTCAGGCACTGTCACGCAGTCTGTTTATGAGCGGCCTGAAGCCAATCAGGACGAGCAGTGACAGCGGCGAATTCGACAGCCTGCGCCAGTATGCAGTGGGGGACTCCTTCCGTCACGTAAACTGGGCGGCAACCGCAAGACGCAGCGAACTGACCGTTAACAGTTTTACTCCGGACCGGAACCAGTATATCTATATGATGCTGGATTCGAGCCGCGTTATGAACGCAAGATACGAAAACATTATGATGCTTGACTGGTGCATCAACGCCGCCTTCCTCACCTGCGACTACTGCCTGCGCGGAGGCGACAACGTCGGCATGCTCACCTTCAGTTCAAATGTCGACCGCTACCTTCCTGCCGGAAAGGGGAGTGCCCAGTTTGACGCAATAGCCTCCCGCATGTACGACACGGAAAGCCGTGAAAGCGCCGCCGATTACGACGGAGCCATGGCATTTTTCCGCGGCAAGGTCAAACGCCGCTCACTCGTCTTCGTTTTCACTCAGATTTTCAACGAAGAGGAGGCCCTGCGCTTCGTTTCCGCTGTGAAAAACAATCTGCGCGGCCACCTCGTATACGCCATCACGATTAACGACCCGAGAATTCCGGAGATGGCTGCCGGAAAGACCGAAGAAAGCCGACGCGACCTGTATCTGCGCGCCGCAGCCATCAAAACCGAGAGCGAACGCCGCAGAATTTCGGAAATTCTCGATTCTTCGGGAATTATGCACACAGACTGCGAGCCCGACAAGCTTTCCCTCAGTGCCGTTGCCGCTTACCTCAACGTCAAGCGTCAGGGAATTCTGTAATATGACAGGGGGACGTTTCTGCTGTCATATATGACAAGGGGACGTTTCTGCTGTCATATAGCCGAATACCGGGCTTTTACGTTTATTAATGAAAGGGGAAATTCATAAAAAATGAATAATTCTCTTGCCTTTGTTCCGGGAGTTTACACTGCGGACGATTATGAGAAAAAAGTCCTCGTCGAAACTCACGAGAACGTTTCAATTACCTATGATATTGCCGGTGTCGGCTCCCGCTGCCTTGCCGGATGGGTTGATAAGGCCATAAGAATTGCAGTATATATCGTTTCTGCCGTTCTGGCTTTGATTCTTCTGCTCAAATCATACAGCTTTGATGAAATTATCGATACCGTTGCTGATTCATTTTTAACTTATTACTATTTATTTTATGCTGTATATCTCGGACTGATTCTTCTTCGCGTGCTGTACCATCTGATTGCGGAGCTTGCAAGTGCGGGCTCCTCACCCGGCAAAAAGCTGGTCGGAATCAAGGTGG
>DCGL01000012.1 GCA_002314565.1 Clostridiales bacterium UBA1779 | reverse complement strand
TTTGCTCATGCCGAGCACACCTAATTGAAAACAATGCCGCACTTTTCTATGTCGGCATTGTTTTTCTCTGATATTCTTATTTGCAATGCCGTCTTTTCAACTTCCGGCATTGTTTTTGATGTTTTACTACAAAAGCAGTGCTGTGTTTTCTAATGCTGGCATTATTTTTGCTTTCGTAAATGAAAAACAATGCCGCGTTTTTATATGCCGGCATTGTTTCGTGTGGTTTTTTATTTAAACAGTGCCGAGCACTCGGATAGCGACACTGTTTTTGATTGTATTATGCCAAAGCAATGCTGAGGTTTTGCGTGTCGGCATTGTATTGTGTGATTATTTACTAAAACAATGCCTAGCACTTGACTGCCGGCATTGTTTTTCTCGTTTATTAATGATTCCAATGACGGCATTCAGATGACATGGGAACATTCAATCAAGGTCCGAGGGTTTTGGTCAGTCGATTTTTATATGAGCCCCACATTGAAATCACTAAAAAAAACATACAAATGATAGCCAACCAGACAAATGACAAAAATCAAAGCAATTAATACATAAGCATAGGAACGATTTTTTGTTTTTTCAATTTTATCTTCATTTTTCCTGAAAGCAAATTCAAACCACAATACCATTAACAGCACTGAAATTGCCATGACAAGCATTGAGCCGATAATGTTGGTTATTAGCTGCCTTTCATTGGCCATTTCAGAAATGTTAGTTATTGAAAAAACGGTATTTCTTATGGGAGGATACAACAATCCGATAAAATTAATAATTGAATGAACAACAACAGAATATACCACATTCCCGGTTTTATAATACAGGACACTGCATATGGCTGAAAGCGGAATAATATAAATCATCTGCTCATAGATACTATGAATCAGAACAAATGTTACAGTTGAAAAAATACACGAGATAATTCCGTACACGCCGCCATACCTGCGAATAAAAACCTTGCGAAAGAACAGTTCTTCCATCATAGGTCCTACAACTACATTACTCATTGCAAGTACGACAAACTGAGCAAGTGTCGTGTCCGAAATATTGCTGTCGTTAGTTATATCAACATCACATAATAGGAATATCACATTCTCAGCCATATCCCGATTTGCAAGCATAGCAACCAATATAATTGCAGAAACAGGTATTAACCACGCAAAGCCGCAAAGAGCCCCTCCTCGGAATTCTTTTCTCGGCAAATGGTCGTCATTGTCACTAAAATCTATTATCCACTCGTAAACAAGCACCGGTATTCCGAATACGACAAGCGAAAACATTATGGAACTCATACTACGCTGATAATAAGTTATTGACTCACCAAATACAGAACTAAACAATAGTACGAACGCCAAAAACAAGAATGCACAAAGCATCAAGGCTGTAATAAATGCCGGGGTTTGTTTTCTTTTCATGATTTTCTCAAGAAAGCAAAATACGAACATATTTTACCTACAGAATAACATACTATTCCTATACCTGCCAAAGTTACAATCATAGATATTGGGTTTATTTCGATTGTAATATATGAATAAAGCCCATTTTCCGAAAACGATTCTTCTACCAAATGTTTCAGCAATACAGAAGCTCCAAGACACAGTACAAGACCACTTGCAGCACCTATTATACCGAGCCATACTACTTCCCCGCTGATAATATCTGATATCAATGCTTTTTTATAACCGATATTTGATAACATATGCATATACGATTTGCGTTCATTTATAATCATTATCATAACACTGACAAGCTGAAGAACACAGATGACTCCAATGGCAACACCGGAATACAACAGTATATCCCTGAAAAAGAAAAATCTGTCTTTTGCATGTTCCGCTGCGTCAAGCTCAGAGGATGCAGTATATCCTTTTTCTTCAATCACCTTCACTATTTCACTGACATTATCTATACTGTCTGCCACAACATTAATCGGTCCGTAATAATTCTCAAATACGCCAAATCTCGAAGAAATAATATCACTGTCTGATACATATATTTTTTCGGCGAGACTTTCATTTACATAAACAGGGCACTGCCATTCGGCGAAATAAAAATTCTTCTTCGCAATTTCTTCTTTAGTGTATCTTTTTTTAAGATATGCATTATGCCTTTTGACATCTTCCTCGTTGCCGGAAAGATTATATCCAAATTTCAACCTGTAATCGTATATTCCGCTAATTATACAATCCACTTTTTCACCGTTTTTGACAGCAAATGATGCTTTTTCACCAATTATTAAAGCCAAATCGCAATCATTTTCATATTGAAAAATTCGCTTAGCCATAACGGAATCAATCGCTATCTCATCGATTCCGTCATTTTTCGGCCATTCACCGAATAAGAGACCGGTATAATCTTGTATACGTTTCTGAACCCACTTTTCTTCTGCAATGTTTACTGCATCAAATCCGTCATATATTAATTCAACATTTAATTCCCCATAGTTACTGATATTATTCCCCTGTCCATCAACTATTGTACCGGTGGTTATCATTCGCTTGAACACAAGTCCGTTAATCGAAAAAGATGATATAGTCTGAGTAGGGATCCATTCGTCAGATAAATAGAATCCATCCAAATAGACTGACTCGACATGCGGTAGTCCCTTTAGAAAATCAAGCTTATACAGACAAAACGGAGTGTCATCATCTTCATCCCATGGATACAGCACTATTTTACGGTATTCAATATTGTCAACTGATTTTGCCGCCTCAGCGTCAAATACAGTTTCTGACATAAAGACATAAGAATTAATCAAAAACACGACAAAACTTACAATAAGAATAACTGAAATGCTTCGCATTTTCTTTCTTTTTATTCCTTGTAATGACATCAGGCAATAATTCAGCATATATTTTTCCTCAATAATTCTATCAGTTCAGCACAACTGAAATACGACCTGCTCACTTATCGTACTGTTCATCAAGAACAAGCAGAGCAGATGCTTTTTTATTGCAAATTTCCAACACCGGAACAATACCTCCGACTATTCCGGATACAAAAATCAATATAAATGCTTTTGACACAGCATAAAAATTCAAGCATGGCTTTAATGCATATTCGGTGTAGTAAAACATCAGAAGCATTTTCATAAATGCAGATGAGACATAGTACCAGCAAACCGACGAAATAAGGACCGAAGCCAACGCGGAAGCAACAGCGATAATAATAATCTGACCAAACCCTATTATTGAAATATGTTTTTTACGGTATCCGATTGCTTTCAACATGCCATAAAAGGAGTATCTGTCTCTGAGGGATACAGTATATGTCAGGGATACGCAAATTGCAGATGAAACCAAGGCTATTGATGATATCGCAATCAAAATAGTATTATACAGAATCGATTCAACTTCGATATCTATATTGCTTTGATCATCAAACTCAATTGAAAACTCGCTTCCCGACAAATAGTCAACTGCACATTTTACAGAATTGAAATCGGAGTATTCAAGAACAACCTTATTTACCCTGCTACGATTTTTTAATACGTCATTGCTTGAATCAACACAAATCAGCATTTCATATTCACTGCCTGTATTCATACTTTTAAACACAAAATCGTCAAGAACAGTATTTATGATAAGGTCTTTTTCAACTATACTACCATCTTCAAGCATTATTTGTAATATTACAGAGCTTTTTCCGTCATCGCTTATGTTTTCTTCATTTGAACACGATTCCGAAATAATTACTGAAGCTTCTGATGGAATATCATCAACTGACCTTCCTGCAGCGGCAAGTTCCTTTTTCGTATATATGTCAAAATCACCGTCAACAAATACAGCTGAAGTATATTCAGTAGTCCCGTCCGACTTGCGAATGCTGATTTCTGTTATATATGGTGACAGAAAAACCCGCGCACTGCCGGCACAGGTTTGAGTTTTAATTTCTTCAATTTCTTTTGCGGAAATATCGTTTTCAAAATCGCTTAACACCACCTGATATGCAGATGGAGTCTGATTGGTATTTAGCTCTGTCAATATCTCCGGCAGGTTAACCGACGAAAACACTGAAAAGCATATCAAAATGCCTGCAACAGTAACCGACACAGAGGTCAATATTGTTCTGACCTTATGCCTTGTTATTTCCCTGATAATTATCCTGAATACTTCTTTAATCATTTGGATAATCTCCGTCAATTCTGCCATCGACGAATCTGAGTACAGCATCGGCTTTTAAAGCATCTTCCTGATTGTGGGTAACCATAATAACCGTTTTTCCGTCATCAGCAATTTTTCTCAGTAAAGACATAACAATTTTACCGTTTTCGCTATCCAAATTTCCGGTAGGTTCATCCGCAAGGATAATATCCGGGTTGTTAATCAGAGCTCTCGCCAGGGCTATTCTCTGTTTTTCACCGCCTGACAGACTTTTCACCTGCTGGTTGTTTCTTTCGCTCATTCCAACATATTCAAGAATTTTGCCAGCCGCTTCATTTCTTTTGGCTTTACCTGTTCCAGCAGGATATGTCGGAAGCAAAACGTTTTCAATACAAGTATATGTCGGTTCCAGACAGTAATTCTGGAATACAATCCCTATGCTTTTGTTTCTGTATTCAGACAGCTTATTATCGTTTAACCCTGTAATCTCTTTGCCGTTGAATTCGATTTTTCCGGAATCAGCATTGATAAGCCCTCCCAGTAAACTGAGAAATGTGGATTTGCCACTGCCGGATCTTCCGGTAATAGCATAAAACTTCCCATTTTCAAATCTGTAAGTGATTCCGTCAACTGCTTTGATAATGTTGGATTCTATCTTATAATACTTTTTTAATTCACTAACCATCAACATTTGGATATCCTCATTTTTTCATATCCACCAATGAATAATATACCGCATTTTCTGATTCAATAAAAAATTGAGTCATAACATTTTCCTGTATTGAATAAAAAATATTACCGTCTTCGTTTATTCTGACTAAAGGTTTAAAATAATAAACTGTAGGAACATCAACCGACATAAGTGATACCGACAATTCAGCACAAGTGTAATCAATGCAATCATATTTTTCTGAAAGGTACAAACAATCCTCAAAAGACCTTCTGCCTGTTGTCTTGATATCATCCAAATCAAAACATACAGCTTCAATAATTGCGGACGAGGGGCAGGGGCTATCGAATAGTATGAAGTATGTTTGCATTACAGGCTGAGAAAATGATATCCAATATTCTTTGTTGCAATAACAATTGCAATAGCGATTCTCAACAGTCACATTCTTAACTACTATCTCACCGATTGTATGATTTATTGTATTTCCTTTTTCATCTCTATATGAAAATCCGGTTATTGAATAATCAGATTCATAGCTGTGATATGATAAATCAACATACAACTCCGCAACATACAGCCCTTTTTCTCCGCATGACAAAAATCTCGTACTGAGCTTTTCATCATTCTCAATCAATATGTTATTTCCATCAGATGTAATGAGCGAAAGAGAACTATACCCGTCAAGTATATCTATATCGTTTGTTTTTTCAGCATTATAAAAGAATATTTTAAGGGGCAATTTTACAGTCTCATTTTCCGTCAAACATATTTCACCGATAGAATTAAGAAAATACAAACCCGTATCCGGCTTTGCATCATTATCAGAATCAAATCTGAAAAAAACGGTTATACTTAAGGCAATTGCCATTATAACGATAATAGATACAATAATGATTATTTTACCCTTTTTCATATTAATAATCCTTCTAAAATCGGTTCCTACACATAAAAGTTATTCAGTATTCTTCAGAATTAGCAGAAATATTCAATTAATAAACACTTAAGTTTACAGTATTACTCGCGGCACTGGAATTTAATAACATATAACCAAATCCATTCAGCAGTCTTGTTGATGGATAGTCTATTCCTTCCGTAGAATACCTACATTTTTTATTTCTGTCTGCCCATGCGCAAGGCCTCCAACGATTAAGTTGGATTATACCAATGGAAGTCCTTTCAACATATTCTGCAGTCCCATATAGATATTGCCTATGATCAGTTCGATTATACACTTGGTGTTCAAGACATTCTTGTTCACCAGCTGTTCCGGTTACTTCAAGGCTTGTCTTTGCATATTCTGTTCCGCCCTCTATGCCTACCGATATAGAGAGTTCATAATAAAATGTTCGCGATACATTAATGTTATCCCCGCCTTCGCAATATGTACCCAAATACTGTCTTTCTTCGTCTCTGTCTGTAATCCAGTAAGAGTTTCCATATTCATCCCGACAAATCGCATAAATGGTGTCGTCGCATCCGCACAGTCCCAAATAACACCATGAGAGTGCATTTTGTGAATCGTTTTCCGGCGCAGGCATTTCAACCTGTTCTTTGGCAAAAGCACTTACCGCAAACACACAACCAATAGCAAGAACAACAACAAACATAACAATCAGAGTCTTTCTTATTGTTGACATATCAAATCCCCTTAATTAATAATATGACAAATTAAGCATACGCGTGTAGGAACCCACTTAATCCGTCAAAGATTATTATATCTTCTTTTTTTTTTTGTCAACAGCAAAACGACTTTTATTCATATTTCTGTGATTGTCCCCAAATAAAATACTTCAATCTATTATTACAGCAATTTTGTCAGTCCGTCGGTGACTTCACGGTGGAAGGAATCGATGATTGAAGCGATGAAGTCCTTGGGGTCGGGGCCGTCGTCGCGAAGCAGGACGCTCATATCCAGCATTGCGGAGGCGTATTTGTGACTGTCACAGGCGTGGCTTTCAGAGAAGGTGGCGTTTGCAAGCTGACGGCCGATGTATGCGTCATCATAGCTTTTTCCGCCTTCAACCTGACTCTCGAATACGGACAGAATGTCCTTTGCCATCAGACTTCCCTTTTCGGAATCGACGACCGTCTTCGTTCCTTCGGGCAGCCAGTCGAGTGAGCGCCATACCTCGCAGCCCCAGAGCTGCTTCGGACGCTTTTCTGCCGGCAGCGAACGGATGGCGCCGATCACGCGGCAGAAAACCGCGGCGTGCGTTTCGTGTCTGTCGGCGGGATTGTGAGTATACAGAATCTCGGGTGAGCACTTTTCTATCAGCTCGGCAATATCCGCCTCGGTTTGCGCGCGTTTGTTGAATTTTACGTCAGATGAAGAATACCCGAGCAGAGCCATCGAAGAATATCCGCCCATATCTGCGGCGCGCTTCTGTTCTTCAATGCGCAATTGAACCATCTGCTCATTTGTTACGTCGGCAAACTTGCCGGTTCTCGGGCTTGATGCTCCGTCAGTCACAACAGCGGCTGAGAAATGTTCGTCGGGCTTTTCACGGCATTCGCCGATTACGGCCAGCGACATAAGCTCAACGTCATCCTGATGAGCGGCAATGCAGAGTCTTGTGGTCTCGGCCATTGCCTGTCTTTCTTCTCTATTTCCTGGAATGTAAATAATCATAAAAAATCCTTTCCTGCCGCACGGGCATTTCGATTATTCGGATAATATCTTGATATTATTTTTGATTGTTTCAGAACAGCTAAACGTTTCAGGCGTTCGAACGGTTTCGGACTTTTCGCTTGTATCAAAAATGCGCATTATATCAGCTGTCTCTGAGAAAACGTCAGGTAATTCGTTTTTTCGGTGAAAAAACCTGCTTTCACACAAAAACAACCTTGTTCAGCGTTTTTCAGGATCTAAATGAGCCGTCAGCAGAAACAGCAGCACGGCCAGCAGCGGCACAAGGTTGTACAGCAATCGTCACAGCCGGTGTTGCAGGGATCCCGGTTCCAGTTATCGTTATCAGTACTGCCTCTGTTTGATCTGAACTGATTGCGGGCTGAAGCGTATTCGGCGTTTGAGGGATCCATTCTGCAGGCGGTGTCAAAATATCTGCCGGCATCCACGTATTTTCCTACCTTCACACAGGTACAGGCGTACAGAAAATTCCACTCGGCGTTTCTGTCCTCTTCGTCAATCGCGTTAAGCAATGCAAGAGCTTCGCTGATTCTGTTGTTATTGATGAATTCGCGGATACGGTAATATATATTATCGCTCGATCTGCTTCCGCCGTAGCTTCCGCTTCCCGTGTTCTGTCCGCTGCCGTTATTGCTGCCGGAATATCCGCCTCCGGCGTACCCGTATCCGGAATAACCGCTTCCGCCGTATCCGCTGCTTCCGGTACCGTATCCGCTGCTTCCGGTACCGTAGCCGGAATAGCCGCTTCTTGTGTAACCGTTTCCACCGTAATAAGAACCGTAGCCGTTTCCGGACTGTCCTGCGTTTGCGCCGGAGCTTCGTATTTTTTCGATTTCTTCGTTGGCGGCATTGATTTCCTTCATCTTTTCACTTGCAACACGCGCAAGCTCGGGATCGCGGTATCTGTCGGGGTGGTATTTCTTTACGAGGTCGTGATATGCTTTTTTTATCTCTTCATCCGTAGCGTCGCGTCTGACGCCGAGGACTGCATATGGGTCTTTGTTCATTATCGTATTCTTTCTTAAAGGTCAAATCTTTTCAGGCTCAGATTTTTTCGCGGCCGGGTTTGCGGTAAGTGCCGTCGATTACCCTGCGGGCGGTGTCCGGCATTCCGAGATGCAGTATGTTTTCAATAATGTTCATCGGCTCTTTTGCCGCATCCGTGAAAAATTCACAAAGGTCAAGAGCATCGGCGGCTTCATCTGCCTCTGCCCTGAGAATACTTGCGAGAGTCAGCTTTTCATCATCAGTGAACCCGGATTTTCCGTAAGTCAGCAGGAACGGATTGAATCTTTGCTTCTTTTCGTCTTCTTTTATGTCGTCAATCGCATCAATGCAGTAAATCCAGCGTCCGACGTGATGACCGACATTCGTGCAGATGGCACGGGAATACTCGGCAGTCTTTTCATCATCGCCGAAATCCTTCGAAGATACCGGGTAAGCGAATACGAATGCAAGCACGTCGCCGAATTTTCCCGCAAGTTCGTCAAGTGAAACGTCAGCCGCTTTTTGCTTTCTTGCTTCGTTTTCAGCGTCATACACTTGCCCGAGCTTTTCTTCGATTCCCTCGCACAGTCCGGGATATTTTTTCCGAGCCCTTGCAAGCCAGCTTTCCGATACGGCAGCTCCGATTCCCGCTCCGATACGGCGCAGTCCGTTTTCATCGCTTTTATCATCGCGGAAGCCGTATGCGGCAAGAGCTCCGCAGGCTGCGGCAGCATATGTGACGCTTTCGGAATCAAGCACCATATTCTTTTTAACAAGGGGATTTACGGGGCAGCGTGCTTTGACGACGCGGGAGTTTTCTCCTCTTACGGCGCAAAGGAAAAGAGCCAAAAACGTCAGGTCGTAGGACAGGCACAGGCGGGACAGATTGCCGCACTCCCGACCCATCATCCGGCAGACTCCGCAATAAACGGCCCTGTAATATTCATATTCAGAAACCTTCAGTTCACCGACCTGCGGTTTGACGTATCCGAACAAAGCATTGCCTCCGTTAATCAAAAATCAAGCACAAAATTTTCCTTTTATATAATACAACAAAACGGATGATTTTTCAAGCATTATCGTGTGATTTGTCAGTGTTGGCGAAAACCTCGCCGAAAATGCAGGAAAAGCTGCGGGATACGGTATCGGACAAAAGATTTTGCTCAAAGTGCTTGAATTACGGGCAAAAGTGTGGTATCATTACGTAAATACAAATTATGGCTTTATCAGCATATAATGACGTGATAAAGCCACAAAGGAACACAATGACATCATCTTTTCTTTCATATCTTCTGGGATATTTTTCGGTGAACTGCACGTCTGCGGCCGTGCTGTGGGCAGTTTGCGCCGAGGGGCGCATTGATGAAACGACAACGGCGCTTTTCTTCCTTGTATACGCTCTTATTTCGTGTGCCGGGCAGCTTCCCCTCGGGATGCTTTCGGATAAAATAAAAAGCAATGGAAGAATCTTTGCCGCCGCCGGCTGCATACTCTGTGCGGCAGGACCCATTCTTGCCGACAATTATATGATATGGCCCTCAGCGGGCGTACTTGCAGTCGGAACTGCTCTCTTTGTCACCGGGGCCGGAACTGATTCGCTGACACAGAATCCGGGATACACGAGAAACGGAATTCTGTTTGCGTCGGGGGCCGTCGGCACCGCCTTCGGTATCAAAATTTCAGACGTCAGCTTCTTCCCCTCTCTTTATCTTATCCTGGCTCTGATTTTCAGTGCTGCCTTGATTTATTTCTTCTGCCGTCACAGCCGCGAAAGCTTTGAGCTCTTCCTGCCGGCGGAACCCGGGAAGGAAGTGCGTCCTTCACTTATTTCACAAAACGTCATCCTGATTTTCCTGACCTTCGTCACGGTTCTTGCCCGTTCATGGGCGGGAATGGCAGTGACTGCCGCCGAAAGTGACAGCAAATTCATCTGGCTCCTGCCCTGTGCGGCCCTGGCAGCCGGAATACTTGCCGGTGGAATCGCCGCCGATCTGTTCACACCGGACCTTTCGAACTCCTTCTTCTTCTTTGCAGCGTCACTTGCGGTCACCAAAGCCGGGGCCAGCACTCTGTTTTATCTCGTTTTCCTCTTTTTATGCGGTCTGACCCTTCCCGCAACGCTTGGAAATATCGCCATGCAGCTTCGCGGAAAAGAAGGCTTTGCCATGGGTCTTTTCTCTGCCGCCTGCCTGTGCGGTGAATTTGCAGCAAGGACGGTAAAGCCGGCCGCTGACAGCTTTACGGCAAAATACGGAATTTCAGCAGTGCTTTTGGCCTGCGCGGTGCTTTCCTTCCTCTGCCTGCCGCGGATAAGGAGCACAAAGAAACCCGACTCAAACTGATATACTCCGGAAAGGATAAAAATCAATGAAAAAGAACATCAAAATTCTGTTTATCGGAAACAGTCTGACCTATTACAACGACCTTCCCGAGGTTGTAAGACGTTTCTTTGAGGAAATTGAAGTGAACGCCGAATGCGTATTGCTGTCCATGGGCGGCAAGTGCCTTGATTTTCACGCTTCAAGCAGACAGGTATCTTATAATATCAGATGCGGTCACTATGATTACATAGTATTGCAGGGCAAGGTAACGGGCTTTGACCCGAAGCTTTTTGTCGAAAGCGGAAAGTCAATCTGTGATAATTATATTTTCAATACAGATTCAAAAACAGTACTGTTTATGCCCTGGGCTCTGAAGGGACGACGCAAAGATCAACCGGTATTTACCGAAGCTTATAAAAATCTTTGTGAATATGCACACGGAATCATGGCTCCGGTCGGTGAAGCCTTTCTGAAGGTTCAGCGCATGCGTCCCGCCCCCGTGCTTTATGAAAAAGACGCAAATCATCCTTCCATTGTCGGTTCTTATCTTGCGGCAGCCACGATTTTCTATGCAATAACAGGCCGTGACAGAATGCTCCGTCTTCCCGAAGAAGGCGGCATATACACAGAACAAGGTATTGACCGTCCCACAGCCATGGCTCTCAACAGAATTGCCTGCGAAAAAGCAAAAGAATTCAACGAATGATTTCAATCGGAAAATTCACTCTTCCGCACGGACTGATGCTTGCGCCGATGGCCGGGGTTACCGACCGCAGTATGCGCCGTGTCTGCGCCGAATGCGGGGCGGAGTACGCAGTTACGGAAATGGTGTCAGCCAAGGCCCTTGTTTACGAGCAGGCCTCCCACGCGTCGGCTCCTGCCAAAACCGCGGAGCTCTGCGTTATATCCGATTCTGAATCCATCCCCGTAGCCGTCCAGATTTTCGGGTCGGAGCCCGAATTTATGGCAGAAGCCGCAAGACTCATTTCAACAGGCACATACCGGGCTTTCAGCGGATTCAAAGCCGCTGCGGTTGACATCAATATGGGCTGCCCCGTAAAGAAAGTAGTCGGAAACGGGGAAGGTTCGGCTCTTATGAAGAATCCAGACAAAATATACGACATCGTCAGCGCGGTCAGCCGTTCTTCAGTTCTTCCCGTCACGGTAAAAATACGCGCAGGCTGGGATTCGGAAAGCATAAACGCTCCCGAATGCGCAAGAGCCGCCGAAAGCGGCGGGGCAAAAGCCGTATGCGTTCACGCTCGGACACGCGAAATGTTTTATACCCCGGGAATCATTCCGGACATAATCGGAAAAGTCAAGGCTTCGGTCGGCATACCGGTTTTCGGAAACGGTGACGTAACGTCCCCTGAAGACGCAATGAAAATGATACGCGAAAGCGGATGCGACGGAATTGCGATTGCCCGCGGGGCAATCGGAAATCCCTGGCTGTTCGCCCAGATTGCAGCGGCTCTCGACGGAAAATCCGTCCCGCAGCCATCTTCCGAAGAAATTGTCGGAAAGGCAATCGAACAGCTGCGGCTGAGCGTAGCAGATAAGGGTGAAAAACGCGGAGTTGCCGAGGTAAAGTACACCTTTTCGCATTACGTCAAGGGAATGCGGGGGGCAACCGATGCGAGAAACGCCATTATGACGGCGGCAAGCTCCGCGGAGCTTGAAAAAGTCATAAAAACCGTCTACGGAATTGACGAAAATCACCTGTTATAAACTGTCGGACTCCTGCGCTGCGGCGCTGAAATATAAAGAATATTTTATTTAAAGAAGGTATTGTTTTATGAAAGTCAAAGTTTTTACATTTAACCTGAGAGTCGAGGCCGACTGCGACGGCATCAACCATTTTCAGAACAGAAAAGGAAGAATTCTCGATACGATCAAGACCTACGACCCCGACCTTATCGGGTTCCAGGAAATCAACGATAATATGCGCAAGTTTCTGAACGACGAGCTGCCGGCACTCGGATATCTCGTCGAAGGCTGCGGAAGAAATGCCGATTATCACGGGGAGTCAACGGTGATTGCAATAAAGAGGGACAAATTCGTGCTGATTTCGGTTGAAACCAAATGGCTCAGCGCTACACCGTCGGTTCCGGGCTCCACCTTCGGACGCGACCAGAGCAAGTGCCCCCGCGTTCTCACAGCCGCCGTGCTCAAGCCCGCCGAGGGAAATCCCTTCGTTTTCCTGAACACCCATCTCGACCACAAGGGCAGCACTGCAAGACTGCTCGGTGCCATTGAATGTATGCAGTACGTTGCCGAAAAAGGATATCCCTTCATCATCACCGGAGATATGAACGCAAGACCGGACACCCCCGAAATCTATGCCTTCACCGATCCCGCCCCCTTCGGACTTCCCGTCATTGACGTAACCGCAAAGCTCGGCGGAACCTTCCACGGTTTCGGAAAAATCGCGCCCGAAAATATGTCGAAAATCGACTATATTTTCACGGACCTTCCCGCAAATCAGGACGAGGCCTTCATAGTGCCAGATGAACCCGTGAACGGACTCTATATTTCCGACCATCGTCCCGTCTGCGGATTTGTTGAGGTTTGATTTATTAATCTGAAAACCCGAAGGGACTGTCATAAATCTTTTTGAAGCGTCCCCATACCAACGTTGAAAGGATAAAGACGATGTCTGTTTTGCCTTACGGCTATTATGCCGTTGTTGCGAAAGATGAAGAAGGAGCGCTTAAAAGCACTCTTAAATATAAGGGCGTTGAATATGAACTGAGTGCCGGAGTGAACGCGTTTGAGTCGGTACTTGACGCTTATGCCGCCGCCTCCGAAATACCCGGATGCGTTCTTCCGGGGCTTGAATACGATGAATTCAAAGCTCCCGTCATTCTGTTTGATGAAGGAACTTTTGTCATTGACAAGCTGACGCTGACAAAATCCGCATATTTCCTCGGACAGACAGCCGGGATAAGTCCGAACGTACCGACAGCCGAGGGCTGTGATGCTCCTTCCATGAATCCGGAATGGAAAAGCGGAGTCAGCGAGCTGAAGGGCAGTTACTGGCGCGGGGTAATCACTGCGGCGGACACGGCTGCCGAGCTTATCGTTTTTGACGGCTTTTCAAACCTTGACGCAAGATATGCCGACGGACGAAAAGAAGGCGAAACGATGCAGGTCGTTTTCCGCAATATAGTGCACCGTGGGTACAGCGGACACACGCTTTATCTTCTGAACACTGCCAAAGCCAACGATATTAACCTCAAGATGGAAAATATCCGTCTGTGCGATTTCGACGACTTCGATTACGGTGCGAATTTCTGCCGTGCCAACGTTCATTCTGCTGTGTTTGAAGGTATCTGCTTCTCGGGAACCGGTCAGCTTTTCGGTCTGACATCTTATTCGCGCGGCTTTAACAACGCCTCCGAGATGAACGAAATCAGCACCTATTCGTTTAGGGGCTGCTATTTCGGCAATCTTCACGGCGAAAACGGCCTGTCATCCTGCTGCCGCGCCGAAACGAACGGGGTCTGCCTCAATATTGAGGACTGCGTCTTCGTTGACGCAGCCAAAGAGAATCAGCCCTTCGTTACCCCCTCGCTTTCAAACGGAAACTGTTCGGCAAAGATAAGTCGCTGCCGTTTTTTTGATACGAGAAACAATACGGGCTCTGCCGTCTGCGTTTTCGGTGACGGGGACAATATAATAATCGAGAACTGCAGCTTTGAAGGTTTTGCAGCTTTCTGCGAAAAAGCGCCGAAGCCCGTCACGGACGCCCCGGACTTTATCGGACAGACACTGACCGAACCTGACGGAGAGGTCCTTGACCCGCACGAAATATCATCCGACGCGGATTTTTCCGTGCTTGATAAAATGTACGAGGGCTGCAAATGCTACTACGGCGATCTGCATGTTCACTCTAACAGCGGCGGAACCAGTGACGGAAAGACCCCGATTGAACAGTACGTTGCGGATATGGACCGCGAGCAGCTTGATTTCGTCGCACTCGTTGACCACAGGCAGATGAGAGGCTTCTTCCTTCCCGCCTGGGACGATGAGAGGATGATTATCGGCACCGAACCCGGCACACGAATTACCGACCTGAAGGCCTGCCGCCACAATCAGTCCGAAATCCACTACAATATGCTCTTTCCGCACAAATACGGGCTCGCCATGGTACTTGCGAACTTTCCGGAGTTCGAATTTCACGGCGACGAGCTGACGGGCTCCTTCAAATATCCGAGATTTACCGTTGAAAGATTTCAGGAGCTCTGCCGTTACGTTGAATCCATAGGCGGCATCGTAGTTCATCCTCATCCGAAAACGATGATGGCATCAGACGACCCTCTCGATTACTATGAATGCTTCGGGGAGCACTCCTTCATTGAAACCCTCTACGCAGGATACTCCTCGGCGGCGTCGGCGCGCAACTACGACCTGTGGGTGAAAATTCTTGCCGCAGGCAAGCATATGTACACCTCTGCGGGCTCCGATTCCCACGGAGCGGTAACGAACAGCGCGGTGTCGTCGTTTTATACAAAGGAAAGACGCGGCCTTACCTTCTTCAACAAGATGAAATCGGCCGACTTTGCCGTCGGCGCCTTCGGAATGCAGATGGAAATCGACGGAAACCCGATGGGCTCCGAAATCGAATACTGTGAGGGTCAGGTGCTCAGGCTGCGGATCGGCGACTTTTTTGCCGCTGCCTTTAAGGAAAACACGGCTTACGAACTGCGCGTCTATTCTGACGAAGGCCTCTGCTACGCCTCGCGCTTCAACGGGAAATACCCGCAGCAGCTCGCACTGAAGCTGAAAAAGCGCCGCTTCTACCGCGCCGAAGTGGTTGACGTTACGCACTCATACCGCATCGGAATCGGAAATCCTATATGGCTTGACAAATAAAAAAAGGGGGGACTGAGCTCATGCTGCTCACGTTCCCCGATTCCTTTTTTATTTTGCATACAGTTTTCTGTATTGCATAGGAGTATAACACGTATTTTTCTTGAAAAGCCGAGAAAAATAATTGTAATCCTCGTATCCGACCTTGGCCGCAATCTGAGGCAGAGGCAGATTCGTGTGAACAAGCAGCTCCTTTGCCTTGCGCAAACGTTCTTCAATCAGATAGTCAACTATGGGCTTGTTGTTCTCCTTCTTGAAAATACTGTTGCAATACGAAGCGGAAAAATGAAACTTTTCCGAGATGCTCTGAAGAGTTATTTTTTCGGCATAATTCTTCTGAATGTAATTCTTTATCTTGAGAGCAAGGGGTTTCATCTGCAGATTGGCGATGTTTTCGCGAAGATAGAACAGGAGTGCCCCGACAATATATGCTGTTTCCTCAAGATAATTTTCCGACATTCTGTCGTAAATCTGGTCGCAGGCAATCAGAAGGGTATCCACCTCGGCATTAAGCGATTCCTTAATAATTCCGGGCAGAGATGAAAGATCCATATCGGTGTAAAAATTAAAGCTGGCATAGTCGGAATACGTCGTGGAGTCCAGACGCTGACGGATTTCACCGGGACGCATAAGAATGATATCCCCGGGTTTGAGCGAGACGATGCCATCGTTGCAGACGTAATAAAGCACCCCCTTCTTCACGACGGTGAGGTCATAGTATCCGAGCGTATCTTTTCTTATATGCCGCGGCTGAACGTTGACGTTATGTCTGTAATACAAAGCCGTAATCTGATTCATTGCCTATTCCGTGCCGATACCCGCGTATCAGTCACATCCTCCTGTCTTTTTTATCTTCTGAATAAAGAATGCTGCGAAAATCAAAAGTGCTATGCCGCCGATTGCACTGAAAAGGAATATGAAAACCGCATTCCATCCGCCGGCGTCGGATATTTTACCGAGAGAATAGGTGCTGACCGTGCTGCCGCCGTATGAGCAGAAATTCATAACTCCGCATATAAGCCCCGAATCCAGAGCGCCGCTTAACTCAAGCGGAAGCTTTGCCGTGGCAAGAGTATTGATAACGGCAGTCAGGCAGTAAATAATACCGGCACAGGCCAGCAGCGGAATAAACGATTTCACGTCAGTTCCCGGAAGCGTGAGCAGCACAATTACACCGAGCAGGGCGGCCATTGACGCCGCCATTGTTCCGCAGAGCAGCATATTGTTTTTAATAAGCTTTGAAAGCCACAGAAGCAGCATTGTTCCGAGCAGACCGCATATCGGCAGAACGATTGTAAGTATAATCGAAAGGCTGTCTGAGGTTGAATACTGGTCCTTCAGAATTTTCGGAATCCATGTGGTAAGGCCGTCTTTTATCAGACTGTTTCCGGCAGTTGAAATTCCCAGCACGACAAGAAACATAACGAGTGCGGCGGAAATTGTTTCTTTCTTTTTCTTCTTTTCGGTTTCGGGACTCCGGCGTATTGGTTTGTAATCCTTGGCACCGTTGTTGAAGGGAAACGAAAAGAACCACAGAAGTGCCGTTGCGGCTGACAGAATTGCCGAAATCAGGAAAAACCAGCGGTAAATGTCAAGCTGATTGAGCAAAGCGCTGAGGCAGTATGACACAAGAGTTCCGGCAATTGTCGGGGTTGACATAAGAAACGTGACGCGGTTAACGTCTCCGGAATTTCCTTCCAGACTCAGAGTAAATACGAGGGACGGCCACAGAACCGAAAGACTTATGCCGTTGAGCAGCCAGAGATATTTGTAAATTCCAAACTCCGGCTCTGTGAAAATAACTGCGTTTACAGCTGCACTGATAAGAAGCGCGGCGGCAATAAAATGACGTTTGGGATAGTACCTGCAGAAAGTGCCGTGAATCAGCTGGCCACAGGCATAAGCAAAGAAGAAAAAGGTTCCGACAAGTCCGGCTGTTGCATTCACAATTCCGTACCGGTCGATAATTGCGGTTATATTGGCAGAATATCCCGTTCTTCCGACGTAAGACACGGTATATACCAGCCAGCACATCCATAAAAGCCTGTCCTGACGTTTCATCTGCGGCACGCCCGTCCTTCTCTGTTATTCTGCAGTGCTGCTGCGCCGCAGATAAATTCGCTTTCACCAATCAAAATATCGCACCTCTTGCCGTTTTTAAATCATCTTTCGATATTATAGCATTATTTTATACCGATTTCAAGTTTTTTCGGCAGTTATTAACAACAGTATAGCATTATATTGCTTTATGTTACTGATATGCGTGCCGGGGGACGGTTCGGATGACAGGGGACGGTTCTTTTGTCATCTTGTTTTGCGCATATATTGACAATCTGTCACAATTAAGCTATAATGAACGAACGAAATTCCGACAGAAGAGGCGAAAAAATGAAGTATTTTGATACATACAGATCGAACACGACAGGGGGCTCGGGCACACAGAACTGGTTCGAGGGAAATGACGGTGTTATGCGCGGAAGAGTATATTACCGCGTGGAAGCGGCAGGACGTTATAACTATTCGTTTTTGTTTTCCAACACCGTTCAGGGAACTTTCGCGGACGGGATCCGCTCGTACCGCAATCTTGAACTGGACAGCTGGGAACTTGTTTCGCTGAGGGCAGGAGTATCAAACTCGGCCAATCCCGAAGCCCCGGCAGACTTTGAAACCGAAGTGCTTTTTGACGGAAAACCGGGTAAAACCGTCGAAAAAGGAGAACTCTTTTCATCTGATCCGGTCTCTCTTGACATTCCCGAAGACTCTTACCTTTATCTCGATATTTTCTTCAGCGGCAGACAGCTTCCCTGCCATACGGAATCCGTTCTTCCCGTTTTCCGCTATAACGGTGAATGGCAGAAGGATGCAAATCTTCCCGTTCCCTGCATGGTCGGCTGCGACAGAAGCACAAAGCTGCGCCTTGCTTTTCTCGGTGACTCAATAACCCAGGGCTGCTGCACCCCCAGAGACAGTTATACACACTATGCGGCAAGGCTTCAGAAAATGCTTGACGGCGATATCGCCGTCTGGGACCTCGGTCTCGGGTACGGACGCGCACAGGATATGGCCTCCCGCGGAATATGGGCAGAACTTGCCATTCAAAATGATGCGGCAGTCGTCTGCTACGGTGTAAACGACATCCTGCGCGGGCGCAGCTCCTCTGAAATCTGCACGAACCTTGCGGAAATCGTATTGATTCTGACGGAAGCGAAAATTCCCGTACTCGTTCAGACTGTCCCTCCTTACAATTACAAACCTGAACTCGCAATTATATGGAACGAAGTCAACGGCTTCATAAAAAACGAACTTTCAAAGAAAGTCCCGGTCTTCGACAACGTCCCCGTCCTCGGCGAGGGTCCCGATTATTCGGAAGGAAAGTCCGCATACGGCTCTCATCCGAATGCCGAAGGGCACGGAAAATGGGCAGAGGCGATGCTTCCCGAACTTAAGCACTTTTTAACGGCAAACGCTTTTAATCTTTCAATCACTTTGTGCTAAAAATTAGCACATAAAGCATCATTTGCCATTGAAATAATGTATAAAATATCATATTATTATATTGTAATCGAGTAGGAGGTCACCCAT
>DCGL01000059.1 GCA_002314565.1 Clostridiales bacterium UBA1779 | reverse complement strand
AGTGGTTATTTTGTTTCAAACTTTTTCTCCTTTTGATTATTATTAATTATATAAAAATAGAAAATGTCCTTGCAATTGTTCGCAATTCGGTATATAATATTCATTGGTAATGGAGGGATAATCAATGAAATATTTAAGTGTAAAAGAAGCAGCTGATAACTGGGGAATGACGGCCCGCCGTGTACAAATCTTATGCAATGAAGCCAGGATTGCTGGAGCGCAACGAGTCGGAAATGTATGGACAATTCCGGAAAATGCAGAAAAACCGATTGATGCCAGAAAAAAAATAATACCCAAAACTATACCTCATAATAATTCTATTACAATTGAACGCATTTGGGCAATGCCCAATAAACACACTTTCGAGATAAAGCCCATTCATGATCTTATATCCGAAGAAGCAACAGAAGGCTTTTGGATAGATCCATTTGCAAACAGGAACAAACTTGCAACAATAACAAATGACTTGAGCACAGAATTTGATACTGATTATCATCTTGATGCTTTGGATTTTCTTAAGCTGTTCGACACTAACTCTGTCGATGGGGTACTATATGACCCACCTTATTCACCGCGACAGGTTAGCGAGTGTTATAATGATGTGGGATATAATGTTACATGGGATACTACAAAAGCGTCCTTTTGGGGAAATCATAAAAAGGAAATATCGAGAATAGTAAAGATTGGTGGAAAAGTAATTACTTTTGGGTGGAACAGCGGTGGAATTGGTAATAAATATGGATTTGAAATTCAAAGAATCTTACTTGTTCCTCATGGTGGCTGGCACAACGACACTATTTGTACTGTAGAAATAAAAACACATAACGCAGAATTAGAAATAACAAACGGAGAGAATTCAATGATAAATTATTCGCAATTCACTACTCATACGAAGGAAGATGAAAAATTAATATCTATTATTAAATCTCTTCCTTGTGATTTTTGGGACTTTAAAGACTCTGACACTCGTGAATATACTCACGGAATACATAGTTATCCTGCCATGATGGTTTGCCCAATCAGTCGGAATATTATTTCCATTGTAAAAAAAGTTAAAGAAATCGACACTTTATTTGACCCGTTTTCAGGGTCAGGCACAGTGTTAGTAGAAGGAATGTTGGCAAATATTCCAACTATTTATGGTAATGATCTAAATCCTTTGGCATTATTATTAAGTAAAGTCAAAACAACACCTCTTGATTCTTCGGCATTGCAAAATGAATGCAATAAAATAATCGAGCTAATAAATATTAAATACTCTTCTAATGCTGAATATTTTGACAATGTGGACGAATATATGAAAAATTCTCTTCATCTTGATTTAACATCAAAAGAAGGTTGGGGGATATCTGCTAATGAATATCTTGACCAATATTTTGAAAATCAAGGAAGTAAAATGTCGGTTCCTTCATTTAATAATCTTGGTTATTGGTTCAAACCAAGAGTTATATTACTTCTTCAATTGATAAAAGAGAGCATTGAAGAAACAAAAGATTCATCAATTCGAGACTTTGCTTTTATAGCATTCAGTGAAACGATTCGTCTCGTTTCAAACAGAAGAAACGGTGAATTTAAAATGTTTAGGATGCCCCCCAACAAAGTATATGATTTCAATCCGGATGTAATAAAGGAATTTTCTATCATTTTAAAGAGAAACATAGAAAAAATGAATTCATTTTCTGAAGCAATTGACGATAAAGGCAACATTTCAAATGTCCATATCTTCAATAATGATGCAACTTCACTAAATGAGGTTCCTGATAGCGCGGCTGATTTAATTATTACGTCTCCTCCATATGGTGACAGTAGAACGACTGTAGCATATGGTGAATATAGCAGATTATCTTTACTGTGGCATGGTAACGATACAACAACCCACAAAGAAATAATTGATATTGATAAGAAACTGATGGGCGGACATAAATACAGAAATGGATTTACCTATGATATTCCCAGCAACACCTTAAGACAATCATTAGAAAAAATCAAAGATATTGATATTGAAAGAACTGGTGATGTATATAGTTTCTATACGGATTTGGAGAAATCAATATCTGCTGTAGCTACAAAAACCAAATCAAAAGGATATCAATTTTGGGTTGTAGGAAACAGAACAGTAAAAGGTGAAAACCTTAAAACAGATATTATCATAAAAGAAATAGCATCAAAATACAATCTCGATTATATATACACAATAGATAGAAATATTTGTAATAAAGTTATGCCTGCTCAAAACTCACCAACAAATGAAATTGGAAACAAAGCAAATACAATGACAAATGAGCATATTGTTATTTTAAGAAAACTATGAACAATCAAAACCATATAGAATTAGTGTATGTTTAATGTAATCATTATACACACTATTGCATCTAGTAATCTATTATTCACTTTTTCAAGCAGTACTTCATAGTCTGATTTCAGCAAGTACAGACTATGTACGATCCTATTTCGAACTTTATACAAAGCCAATTGCACCGATTCTTCATTGTCAAATTCATTATAATGCAAGAAGTCATTGCAAGCATTGGTTAACTTATCACGATAGTCGATAGGAACTGTTGAGTAATTTGAGAACAGCAAATTAATTCTATATTTTTCTTTTGAAATGTCATCTATTTTTTCTTTATATTTATGTAAATCATTCGTTGTTTCTAAATCACATCTTAACTCAATGAATTTTACTTCAAATATTTTCGATATTAATATTTCTATTGTTTGATATAGAATTATGAATCTATCATATTCTGTTACTGCCAAAGGATACATCTTTTTCAGAACCAAATCACTAAAACGTAATACATCTTCGTTATTCTTTGAAACACTCTTCAATTCAATTATTTTTACAATAATTTGTGAGTCAGTTTTAATATTACCTTCTTCACAATAACCATATTGTAATAAAGACAAACTATAATTATTAAAATCAAAATTCTCAATTCCATTAGTCCATGGTTTATAAAGCGCAACAATTTGAGTATTGTCTCCGAAAATAGTTGATAAACAAATATTGTCTTCAAGATTTCTTGTTTTTAGAGAGCATAACAAGTAAACAATTGACATATAAGCAAAATCCAAATAATTATTATCTTTTGCATATGAATGCTCAGTTGATTCCAAAGACACTATCGGAAACACCCATCCGATTCGCTGATGATTAATACGCAATATCCTAATGTCATTTTCTACACAATTTATATTGTTAAAGAGATGAAATTCGAAATTTTTAATGTCTTGTATATATGCAGAATCGCGAAAAGATAATAATGGATAATATGAAGCTTTTATTTCTCCGGTTTCATTATTGATTATTTTTAAAATCAATTTAGAATTCTCCAAAGAATCTTCAACGATTAGCTCTGTTCCGTTTATGTGTTGTTTCATCGTTATGCCTGGTTATTATACATATCATATGCATTCTTTATTGATTCAGGTAAGTTGCAATACGAATCGCATTCTGGATTAAATAAAAATCTGTATATATACTTGAAATATAAACGCTGAGAATTTCCTATTTTTTTAGAAGATGATTTAATTTTTTCCATATTTCTTAGGAATTCAAAAAGCCACTCGATATCATCGGGATTTGATATTTTATCAATACTCTTCTTTATGTCATCAAATCCAGAGATGATTTTTCTTTCAATCATTTTTGATACCGCAGCCCCAAAACCTGTCATAGATTGAGAAGTGGATAGTATATCAGCAACAGATTTACCAAATACAGAATCAGGCAATTCATGCAAATATTTATCATCTTCATTTATGCAATAGTTATTTGATAATTCCCTAACTTTTGAAAACAAAAGCGAATATGTAGACAAATAATCTTCAAAAACATCAGATTCAATTATTCCTTTTTGAGATATATTTTCTAGAATTGATATATTATCCAAAATATCTTGGCGGTCCATTGGCGATTCATTGTTCGAAACAAATGAATTAACACCATCAATTACATTTTTAAAAACGAATTCATTATCTATTGCTTTTGCCGCACCATCTATATCTGATTTTAAAACTATATTATCAAATGTTTTACCAAGATAATCCCTATATAACATTTCAATCTGATGCCGAGCGGTCATTGGAGTCTGCCCCGCATTCAAAGTTAACATACGATATAATATTCCAAATCGATTAATATTATAGTAGATTTCAAGTCTCAATTTACTATTATTAAACAGTTCTTTTTTATCATAATCCAATTGCTCAATATCGTTCTGAGCATCAATAATTGTATAAGTTCTTTGCAAACCATCCAAAATAAGTATTTTATCCCTTTGTTTATCAAAAAACGATTTCAAGTCTTCGTCAGAATCAATTTTCGGGCAATCCTGCAAAGCTAATACAATAGAAGGAATAACGCACCCGACTATCAGGTCTGTCCTTAAAAGCGAGTATATTGATTTGGAAGATTTAACTCGTAACCTCTGGTATTCGTTGTTTTTAATTAAGTCGTTTGCAAAAGACAGATATTCCCCAAATGTTGTCTCAACTAAGAGATTTTGACTTTTTATTTTTTTATCTTCAATCTTAGAAATAATCTTCATTTTCTCATTTCCTTTTTTCTAAATTATTGTATATTTGTTATTCCCACTTAATTGCTTTACAAATGTGTTTGTTCTTTAACCATAACCACTTTGGGAACAATTCACAATCAACAGAATATTATATTAAACAATCGTTCTATATTTTTCCATCTCATCTTCCGTATACCCGCTTATTTCCGTCCATTCATAATCCGGCAGAAAACAAGTGGCATGATGAAAGCCGTCCCTTGCGTCAGGTGTTTCAATATAAACTTTTACTTTTCCATCCGGTCTCATTTCGGAATGTACTATTTCCGTATCATCAGGAAGTGTCATATATGGATACATCATTTTAATTACCTTCTTTTATTTCTTTGAACTTACTTCAACTTCCCCATAATCTCACTGACCTTGATTCCCTGCGGGCAGATGCCTTCGCAGGCCCGGCAGGCGATGCAGTCGCCGGGGCGTTTGCCCTCGTCGAGGCGGGCGGTGTAGCGTGAATAGGTACCGCTGGCACCGGCAAAGCAGTTTTCGTTATAGATGCCGATGATTTTCGGAATGTCGAGCTCCTTCGGGCAGACGGAAGTGCAATAGCGGCAGGATGTGCAGGGGGCCATATTGGTATTCTGCATGTCGTCGGCGATGCCGAGAACGGTACTGAGGTCGGCGTCACTCAGCGGGGCGAAGGTTGAGAAGGTGTCAAGGTTTTCGGTCAGTTGCTGCATATTTGACATACCTGACAGAACCATCGTGGCTCCGATTGTCTGCTCAAAGCGGAAGCACCAGGCGGGAACGCTGAGATCGGGGCGCTGTGCCTTGAGAATTTCGGTGTAGCGGTCGCCGATAACGGCGAGCTTGCCGCCGCGGACGGGCTCCATTACCCAGAGGGCAATTCCCTTTTCTTTGAGGAATTCGCACTTGCGCTTTGCGTCCTGGTAAGTCCAGTCGAACCAGTTGACCTGCAGCTGGCAGAACTCAATAATATCCCCGAAGGTGTCGATGAAACGCTTGAAATCATCAAAGCCGGAGTGGCATGAAAAGCCGATGTTCTTTATTGACAATGAAAAAAGATATTTTCATCTAATTAAATCCATCTAAATAACACTACTGTAATGATTAATTTATTCCATTTTTGTCAAAAATCAATAGCACAAAGTATTTATACATAGTAATATTCACCCCCAATGTCCACCAATTTGACCAATAATAGCTTTTCTAGGATTATCGCTCTCCCTTCCCCATGAAAAATAAATCCGTTGGTCTGTATTTGGCAGAAAAAGCTTTGTATGTGGTATGAATTTTAAATTATGATAAACTACGCCATTTGATATACCAGTTTTTTCGTATTTTTGAGGATTTTCGTTAGCCCCAATTCCAGAGCAAATTACTCCACGAGCGTTAATTAATTCAATTGCAGATTGGGAATTGCACCCGGATTCTAAATATGCTGGAATTGCTTGAGAGTCTAAAACTGAAAGATGCCTTAGTAACTCACCAACGATTTGATCTTCAGTGTGACCATCCGTCTCATTCCTTCTTAAATGATTGATTTTACTACAGCTATCATCTAAAAAAATCAAATTCTTAAAATACTTTGGAAGATAATCTTTCAACTCATTTAATTTAAACAACTTCAACAGATTGAGTAAACACTTTTTTTCATCAGCCTCATTACTAAAAAAGTAATCAGAAGATATTTCATATAATGTTAAATTAGAACAATCGTTAATATACACAAATCCAACTCGTTCTGAAGACTGCGAAGCAATTATTTCGAGTATGGAATGACTATAATCACACTTAACACCTCCTCGTGATAATATATTTATTAATCTTTCTTTTTCAATAGTATCAGCTTTCCATATTTCATCTGGAAAAGTATCATAAAAATCATTAGGAATAAAAATAACCCCCATTCCATAATCATCATACAAATCATATGCTTTAAGAAACTCGATTACATTGTCTTCAAATGCTTCATAATAATTTATTGGCAAAAAATAAGAATTTATCATCATTTTTTCCTGTTTTGCATTATTTCTCTCAAATCATTTGCCTCTTGATCAAAAAAACCAACAGGCCACGAAGACAATTCTCCGTTTGATGATACAGAAATATGAATCGGTTTTTTTTGATGCTGAAAATAAAATATGCTCATTTTTTCATTAAATCCATTTTTATCTTTAACTGCAAAAAGTCTACAGCCATCCAACACATGGTCGCTATGTGTTTCAATTATTACTTGAACACCTGCTGAAGCAATTAACGAAAGGAACTGACCAATTTGAGATTGACTGTAAGGATGAAGATGTGCCTCTGGATTTTCAATCACTAGAACAGAATTATCGAACATTGTTGAGATTAATCCTTGGACAATTATTGGTAAAACATATGTAATTCCAAACCCAGTTGCCGTTGGTACACTTTTCACATCATAATTATCGTACGATATTGATGACATACCATAATCCTCGTTGATAGAAGAATTAATATGAATATCTTCTAAATGAATAATTTTTCCAAGATAGAAATCGCACAATTTAGAAAATTGAATATTATTAGGATTTACTGTTGAATTATCAATCTTTCTTTTTTCAGTTGGCAAATTCATTTGATTTATCAGAAAAGTAGTATATTGACCATGACTTCCCACATAATATGTATAAATCTCCGGAAGTGACCAAGTCAATTGCGGTGGAGTTCGTTCAGCATTGATATAGAAAAATCTTATTGCTTTTTTAATTCGTATAATATCACGAGCATTTTCCTGATTGGTCTTTCCCGAATAAATAAATGACATTTGATGGCTATAATCTTCAGGCGGTGTTAATTCTTCTTTAAATATGTATTTTTTGGATTCATCTTCAATTACTTCAATTGCAATTGATATAATATCTGTATCGGCATCTGTTGATAGAAGTGAAAATGGTTTTCCAAGATTAACTCCCCCAACATTTGAAGTTGTCTTTGTTCCTAATAATAACAATAATGCTTGAATTACACTTGACTTTCCTGACGCATTTTCACCAGTAAATAGATTCAATTTTTTTAGTTCAATTTCAAGATCCTTATGACATTTGAAGTTATGAATATCTACCTTTTCAATCATTCCAGACATTTTAGCACCTCACTAGCATACTTAAATGCAATAATTACATTATTCTTGTCATTCGTTCCTTTCGATATGGCATTAGAAAATTCACTACTTGATAATTTGTTGGCCAAACGCCAAAGAACTTCTTGCTTTTCTTTTAATTGATACGCTCTTGGTGTCAAAAAAGAAATCAACACTGAGAAAGAAGCAAATAGCAATCTGTTAATTTTATTTTTTCCTGATATTTCAATGTTATTATTTTCATCAATATATATTTTTTTGAAACACTTATCGCCAAAAATATCATTGCAGATTCTCATAGATTCTTTAAAAATATTATAGTATTCATCTATGCTAAAAAAATCCTTGGATATTTCCAGCACATAATCATCAAGAAGATCATCCAACCGACAATTAATTGAAATAATGTCTTTATTTAACATAACGCTTCTCAACGCAAAGAATAAAAGTACATATTCATCGGCATCAAGCCTTTTATTATTTATCTTCTTTTCAGTTGCTAAAACATAATTATTATCCTTCTCGCATTTTTGAATTAGTTTCTTAACATTAACTGAGCACAATGCATTTCTCATTTCTTGTGGAGTCAATTTTTTACCGAATGTATTTACTCTCCTAAAAATATCGAATATTACTTGCTGCGGTGAAGAGTAATCTAATACATTCACAGCAATTTGGGTTCTATAAATTCTCTGTTTATATTTTTCTGGTAGATTATCAAAAAACTGATTATTTACATTGTTATCTTCATTTAAATACTCTAAATTTGAAAGTTTAAAACCGCCGTGAATAAAACTGTGAATTGTGGTTAATCGCTGTTTTCCATCAATTACTTGGAATACCCCATCTTGTCTTTCGTAGAAATAAAAAGCAGGTATTGGTATTCGTAACATTAATGACTCAATTAGCCTTGACTTCAACTTATTTTCAGTCCAAACATTATTTCGCTGAAAACTTGGCGACAAGTCCAATAGATTATCAACAATTAATTCATCTATGTATTTAATAGACAACATTTGTTGATTTACGCGTATTTTTTCTGTATTATATGGTTTTTCATCAATATTGTACAAATCATAATTATCTATCATTTTCTGACTCCCATAAAGCAATCTCACTTCAACTTCCCCATTATCTCACTGACCTTGATTCCCTGCGGGCAGATGCCTTCGCAGGCCCGGCAGGCGATGCAGTCGCCGGGGCGCTTGCCCTCGTCGAGGCGGGCGGTGTAGCGTGAATAGGTGCCGGAGGCCCCTGCAAAGCAGTTTTCGTTATAGATGCCGATGATTTTCGGAATGTCGAGTTCCTTCGGGCAGACGGAGGTGCAATAGCGGCAGCTCGTGCAGGGGGCCATATTGGTCTTCTGCATGTCGTCGGCGATGCCGAGAACGGTACTGAGGTCGGCGTCGCTCAGCGGTGCGAAGGTCGAGAAGGTGTCAAGGTTTTCGGTCAGTTGCTGCATATTTGACATACCGGACAGAACCATCGTGGCCCCGATAGTCTGCTCAAAGCGGAAGCACCAGGCGGGAACACTGAGATCGGGCCGCTGTGCCTTGAGAATTTCGGTGTAGCGGTCGCCGATAACGGCGAGCTTGCCTCCGCGGACGGGCTCCATTACCCAGAGGGCAATTCCCTTTTCTTTGAGGAATTCGCACTTGCGCTTTGCGTCCTGGTAAGTCCAGTCGAACCAGTTGACCTGCAGCTGGCAGAACTCAATAATATCCCCGAAGCTGTCGATGAAACGCTTGAAATCATCAAAGCCTGCGTGGCATGAAAAGCCGATGTGGCCGATACGGCCCGCGGCTTTTTCTTTGAGCATAAAGTCGTGCATGCCGTATTTCGGGTCGAGATACCAGTTTATGTTCTTTGACGTTACACTGTGGAAGAGATAGAAGTCAAAGCGCGTCATCTGTGTCTTCGCGAGCTGCTCCTCGAAGATTTCTTCGGGACGCTGAACGTTTTCCTCGGAAAAGCCGGGGAATTTGTCGGCGATGTAAAAGCTGTCGCGCGGATATTTCGACAGCACGCGGCCCATAACGTTTTCGCTGGTTCCGTGATGATACATATAAGCGGTGTCATAGTAGTTGATACCGGATTTCATTGCGTGCTCGACAAGACGCGCGGTTTCGGCCTCGTCAACGTCATCCTTCGTTCCGGGAATGAGCGGCAGTCTCATCGTGCCGAGGCCGAGGGCGGAAAGCTTGAGTCCCTTAAAATCGTTGTATATCATGACAAAATCCTCACTTATTCCATATTTTCATATAATTTCAGAATTTCAGCGGCAATTGAGGCGGAGTCAACTCCTGCTGCCTCGGCGGCAGTCTGGCCCTTTCCGGGAACCGCAAAATTGTCGTCGGTTGCAATTATCACGGTGTTCAGTCCGTGGTCGGGATTCGTCCTGCGCAGCTCGTCGCACATATTCATTCCAAATCCTCCGGCGCGGATCTCCTCTTCGACGAAAACGACGTTCTTTACGTTTTCAGAGAAGGAGTTCAACAGTATCATGCACGGCAGGGCATACGGCTTTATCATTTCGCACAGTGCAAGTCCGACGTTTTTTCCCTGCTCACGGAGCATATCCGCAGCCTTTATTGCGCTTGCTGCCATGCGGCCGTGGCAGACGATAACTGTGTCGGTATTTTCGTCAATACGCGAAAATTTAACACCGGAAAGCGTACGGAATCCGTTCGGATAGAATTCGCGGACTATTGCCTTGTCCTCGGGGCCTGAAGGATAGCGCACAGCGGCGGGAACTCCGCCTGCGGCGGCTGCTTCGAGGGAGGCGCTCAGCGCGTCATAGGTTGCCGGGGTGTAAATGTTCATTTCGGGGATGCCCGAGAGGAAGCTTACGTCGAAAATGCCGTGATGTGTTGCTCCGTCCCCGTTGTTGAGACCGGCACGGTCAATGCAGATGACGACGGGCAGCTTCTGAAGCGAGATATCGTGAATTATGTTGTCGTAAGCTCTCTGCAGGAAGGTGGAGTAGACCGCAACGCAGGGCAGCATGCCTCCGGCGGCAAGGCCGGCCGAGAAGGTCAGGGCGTGCTCTTCGGCAATGCCGACGTCGAAAAATCTTTCGGGGAAGATTTCCTTAAAGATATCCAGGCGGGTTCCGTGGGACATTGCGGCCGTGATGGCGCAGATGCGGCCGTCGTTTTCGGCAAGCTTACAGAGGGATTCCCCGGCACAGTCGGAAAAGCCGTAGGCTTCGGGGGCGTTTCCGGGTTTTACCGAATGATAAAGGTCAGGGGTGTTTTCTGCGGGTGCAAAGCCCTTGCCCTTTACGGTTTTTACGTGAACGACGGCGTTCTGACCGCATCTCTTGGCTTCGGAAAGCACGATTTCGAGCTTTTCTTCGTCGTTGCCGTCAACGGGACCGAGGTAGAGGAAACCGAGGTCCTCAAAATAGTTCGAGCCGTACAGCGCGTTTTTAACGCGCTTTTTGAGCCGGATTATGCCGTCCGAAAGCGGACGGCCGATAAGCGGCAGCTTTGCGAGTATGCGTTTGGTCGCGGCCTTTGTTCTGAAATAGCGCGGGGTCGTGCGCAGCTTTGCCATTGTGTGCGCAAAGCGGCCGGTATTCTTCGAGATTGACATCTCATTTTCGTTGAGCACGATAATGAGGTTCAGTCCCTTTTTCTCTTCACAGTTGTTGAGGGCTTCGTGAATCATACCGCCGGTGAAAGCTCCGTCGCCGACGACGGCAACGGTGTATGCGCCGGTGCCCTTCAGGCGTTCTGCCTCGGCAATGCCGAGGGCTGCGGAGACCGAGGTGGAGCTGTGGCCGGCACCGAAGACGTCGTATTCGCTTTCACTTCTCTTCGTAAAGCCGGAAAGTCCGCCAGGCTTGCGAAGCGTATCGAAAGCGTCGCGGCGGCCGGTGAGGATTTTATGGACGTAGCTCTGGTGGCCGACGTCCCAGACTATGCTGTCGTAGGGACATTCAAACACACGGTGAAGGGCGAGCGTCAGCTCGACGACACCGAGGTTTGAAGCGAGGTGTCCGCCGTTGGCCGTGACCTTTTCAACGAGGAAGGAACGGATTTCAGAGGCAAGGTCCGCGAGCTCGTCATACTCAAGACCGTCAAGGTCGCGCGGACTGTGAATGCCGTCAAGAATAGGATAATCCGACATCAGTCTGCCACTTCCGGTGTAAATCCGAGGTCTTCGAGCTCCTCAATTGCGGCTTTGAGGGCGCTTTCCTCAACTTTTACGGTTTTATCGTCAAGGTTGACCTCCGCCTTTATATTCTCGGCGGCCATTCCCTTTTCAATTCTTTCTTTGCAGTGGATACATTTCATATCCGGGACTTTGATGGTTTTCATTGTTGAACTCCTGTATTAATCAAGATTGGATTTTTTGAGTGAGAGTGCGTTGAGCACGACGAGTATGGATGACATACTCATAAGTATTCCGCCGAGCCAGGACGGAAAAACGACGCCGGGGACAATGCCGCAGGCCAGAATTATCGTGACCGTGTTGTAAGCGAAGGCCCATGCAAGACTCTGCTTTATTTTGCGTAGGGTAAATCTGCCGAGTTTCAGGGCGCGGGGACAGTCGTCAATGCCCTCTCTGAGCATAACGACGTCGGCGGAGTCGATGGCTATGTCAGTGCCTCCTCCGACAGCCATTCCGAGGTCGGCAACCGTGAGAGCGGGAGCATCGTTGATGCCGTCACCGACCATCAGGATTTTACGGCCTTCTTTTTTTATGGCGGCAAGGATTTCCGCCTTGTCCTTCGGGGCAATTCCGGAGTGATATTCGTCTATATTGAGCTTTTGGGCAACGGCGCGGACGGTGCGTTCGGCATCCCCGCTGAGAAGCACAACACGCTTGCCGTCGGCTTTAAGCTTTTCAATTACTTTTGAAGCTTCGGGGCGGATTTCGTCTGTGAGAACGAATCGGCCGGAAATTTTACCGTCGATTTTTATATAAACGTTGGTTCCGAGCTCGTCGTCGTACATCGGTGCTTCCGTGAATTCAATGTTACCGATAAGCACTTCACGCCCGTCAACACGGCCGCGCAGACCCTTACCGGGAACGTTTTCAAAGTCTGTGACCTCTGATTTTCCGACGTTTTTCTGTTTTCCCATCTCACAGATTGCGACGGCAAGAGGATGTGTTGACATGGCTTCAAGAGCTGCGGCGTATTTCAGAATATCATACGGCGAATTGAGATAGAAGCATTCGAGCTTTTCAACCTTCGGGCTGCCGAGGGTGAGTGTGCCGGTTTTATCGAAGACGACGGTGTCTATGCGGCTGAGCTCTTCAAGCGCTTCGCCGGAGCGTATCAGTATACCGTTCTGCGCTGCCATTCCGGTTCCGACCATGATTGCAGTCGGGGTGGCAAGTCCCATCGCGCAGGGGCAGGCGACGGAAAGAATATTGCAGAAAATACCGAAGGACAGACCTGCGTTTTCTGAAGTCAAAAACACAAGTGTTCCCGAAATCAGAGCAATGGCTATTACTGCAGGAACGAAAAACAGGCTGATTTTATCCGCAATTCTTGCAATCGGAGCCTTTTTCGTCTGAGCTTCTTCAACGTAGCGGACGATGCCGGACAGCTTCGTGTCGCGTCCGATGGCTTTAACGGTCGCGTACACCGAACCGTCGGTAAGTATCGTTCCGGCACTGATGATGTCGCAGATATGCTTGTCGACGGGCAGGCTTTCGCCGGTCAGCATCGACTCGTCGGCACAGGCCGTTCCGCGGATTACGACCCCGTCAACCGGAACGCGCTGACCTGCGCGAACGAAGATGATGTCGTCAAGAAGGAGTTTTTCAACCGGTATTTCGGTGGCGCTGTCCGTTTTTGGGTCAACCCGGAAAGCCGTTTCCGGGGCAAGGGCGGTAAGCTTTTCAAGGGCTTCGCCTGTCCTGCGTTTGCAGCGCTGTTCAATATACTTTCCGACGGAAATCATGGCAACGACCATAACCCCGGATTCGAACATCGCGGACATGGCAGCGTCAGAGACAGGCTGCAGAACCGTATATAAGCTATACAGATATGAAACCGATGCCGATAAGGCAATAAGCGAATTCATATCCGGATGCAGTTTCAAAAGAGACTTGTAACCGTCAAGAAAGATTCTGTAATTGAAAATATAAACGGCAAGGCACAGAATTGCCTCGGCAATACAGGTTTTTCTGTCGGATAAGAGCGAGTCCATACGGCTCAAATCCGGATTGGCTGCTGCAATTTTTGACAGAATCGACAAAACGGTTATTACAACTGCAATAACAGCGCAGACTATGATGACGGACAGGCGCGGACCTCTTTCGGACTTTTGACGTTTTTTCGAATCGTTATAAAGCCGGGCCTCAAAGCCGGCTTTTTTGACCTTGGCTTTGATCTTTTCGCCGTCAAGCAGTTTTTCGTCGTATCTTATGAACATTTTCGCGGTCATAAGATTGACCTGAACCAGCTCTGTGCCTTCAAGCTTTGAGACGACTTTTTCGACCGATGCCGCGCAGGCGGCACAGTGCATGCCGGAAATTTCGTAGATTTCTTCTTTCATTTTATTCTGTCTGATGACAGGGGAAAGTCCCCGCTCATCGAGGAATAGTTATAAATTGGAGTATACTTCCCCGGCAAAGCGGACGGTTTCCGTTGCTTCAGGGGAATAGTTGTCGGCGCCGATGCGGTCGGCGTATTCCTTCGTAAGAACGGCGCCGCCGACGGAAATTCTGACGCCGGGACATTCTGATTTGAGAAGCTTTACCGTTTTTTCCATTGAAGGAAGTGTTGTTGTCATAAGGGCGGAAAGACCGACGACGCGGGCTCCGCTTGTCTTTACGGCGGCAGCGACAGTCTCGGCGGGAACATTCTTGCCGAGGTCAATCACCTCGAAGCCGTAGCTGCGAAGCATAACGGCGACGATGTTCTTGCCTATGTCGTGAACGTCGCCTTCGACGGTGGCAACGATGACCCTGCCCTTTGACTGACCTTCGCCGGAGGGCATAAACGAGGTGATGACGTCAAGTGCCCCGATAGCGGCGTCGGCTGCGGCAAGCAGTCCCGGAAGGAATACTTTTCCGCTTTCAAAATCCTTGCCGGTTCTGTCAAGGGCGGGAACGACGTATCCTGAAATGACATCGGTAGGAGCCTTCGTTTCGCAGAGCTTGCGTGCAAGCTCGGACGCTTTCACGGCAAGACCGCTGTAAATACAGCCGTCAAGAGTATCCGTGTTTACCTGCGCAACCTTCGCGCCGTCTAAAACGGCATAAAGACTGTCAGATGCGGAACCCGAAACCGAACCGCGGGCAATCTGCATCATCGGCTCGCAGAGCGGGTTCATAATTGCGGCGTCAAGCCCTGACTCTCTTGCTTTTTCAAGAAAGGCGCAGTTGACTTTTTCGCGGTCCGGAAGCCCGAACGAAATATTTGAAACTCCGAGCGAGGTGTTTACACCGAGCTTTTCTTTTATCATACGGACGGCGGCAAGTGTTTTGTCTGCTGCCTGAGGGTCGGAACCCAGGGTGAGAGTCAGCGCGTCGAAAATCACTCTCTTTTTGCCAATTCCGTATCTTTTTGCTTCATTTACTATTCTTGCGGCAATCTCATAGCGGCCTTCCGGAGTATCCGGTATTCCCTTTTCGTCAAGGGTCAGGCAGACAAGCACACCGCCGTATTTTGCGGCAAGCGGAAGGACTGAATTCATCGACTTCTCGGAACCGTTCACGGAATTGATAAGTGCAATTCCGTTATATACGCGAAGCGCCTTTTCCATGGCAACGGGGTCCGATGAATCTATCTGAAGCGGCAGGTCTACAATGTTCTGAATCTTTTCTACCGCGCGGGTGAGCATGTCGCGCTCGTCTATATCCGCAAGGCCGGTGTTTACGTCAAGTATATCCGCTCCTGCGTTTTTCTGGGCAATCGCCTCTTCGGCAAGATATTCTATATCCCCGCGGCGAAGCGCGTCCTTAAGCTTCGGCTTTCCCGTGGGGTTGATTCGTTCACCGATAACCGTGAAATCGTTTTTATCGAAAGAGACATACTGAGTGGCGGATGATACACCGCACTGAGCCGTATATTCGCGGGCAACCGGAGCCATGCCTTCAAGCTTTTTGTTCAAAGCTGCGATGTGAGAGGGAGTGGTTCCGCAGCAGCCGCCGAGGATACGGACTCCTTCACGTGTAGCTTCAAGCTGTAAATCCGCAAAGGTTTCGGGGTCAAGCTTGTAAGTGCTCTTTCCGTCGGGGCCGATTACGGGAAGTCCCGCGTTCGGATTGAGACAGAGAGGCCTGTTCGTCGAAGCCTTGAGTCTCGGAAGCAGGGCAAGCATTCCCTCGGGACCGTTTCCGCAGTTGAATCCGATGGCAGCGGCTCCCATATACTGGCAGACCTTGGCCATGATTTCAACCGTCGTGCCCGTGAAAGTGCGTCCGTCGCTTCCGCAGACAAAGGTTGTGACGAAGGGCTTTGGGCAGTGCTCCTTTACGGCGATTATCGCGGCACGCAATTCGGCAAGATCGCCGAAGGTTTCAAGCAGAACGAGGTCGCAGAGATTTGCTCCTGCTTTTACAACGGCCGCAAAAGCTTCAACCGCTTCCTCAAAGCTGATGTCTTTCCCGACAATTTTGCCGAGAGGACCGATATCCAGAGCAACGCAGACGTCCTTCCCCTTGGCTTTGGCAGCTGAGGAGGCAATAATCACCGGCTTCAGCACGAAATGGTTGAATCTGTCCTCGTAGGTTTCGAGGCCGGGCAGCAGCTCCTGCAGTTTTTCGTCGTTATAGCGCAGGGGATTTATGCCGAAGGAGTTCGTCTTCAGAATTCGTGCTCCTGCCTTTAGGTATTCACTGTGAACCCGGAAAACGAGTTCCGGGTCTCTTATATTGAGAATTTCGCTTCCCTCGCCGGGATTGAGACCGTTCTGCTGGAAAACGGTGCCGTAGCCGCCGTCAAAGCTGAGTATTCCCTCTTTTAAGACTTTTTTGAAATCCGGCATCAGTCAGTCCTCGCTTCCGAACGTGTTCTTTATATCTGCGGCAAGCTCTGCGTTATTCATCGTATAAAGATGAACGTTCCGTATGCCGTGAGCGTAAATGTCCGCAATCTGCTTTTTCGCGAAGTCGATGCCTGCTTTGCGGAAGGAGTCCGGATCCAACTCGTATTTTTCGATGGCAGCGTCGAGTTCGGGGGAGCTCTTCGAATGCGAAAGCCCGAAGATTCTCGAAATCTGCTTTACAGATGTCACGGGCATGATTCCGGCAACGATGGGAACCGTCACGCCCGCTGCACGGACCTTTTCGAGAAAATCGTAGAAGAGATTGTTGTCGAAGAAAAGCTGTGTTGTGAAATATTCGCAGCCGGCCTCTTCTTTGAGACGCAGAACGCGGATATCGTCTTCAAGCGAGGGGGCTTCGGGATGCTTTTCCGGGTAGGCTGCACCGCCGATGCAGAAGTCCCCTTTGGCCTTTATGTGCTTTGCAAGCTCGTCGGCGTGGTGGAAATCCCAGGCCTCGGGAGCAGCTCCGTCCGGCATATCCCCGCGCAGGGCAAGCACGTTTTCAACGCCGACCATACGCATAAAAATGAGTCTTTCATCTATGTTTTCGAAGGTGGAGCCCACACAGGTGAGGTGATGGACTACGGGAACCTCGAACTTCTGTTCAATATTTGCCGCGATGGGAAGGGTGTATCTCGCCCCGTTTCCGCCGGCGCCGAAGGTGACTGACATATAGGAGGGACGCAGGGCGGCTATCTTTTCCGTGGCTTCACGGACGGTATCGAATTTATCACTCGTTTTGGGAGGAAAAACCTCGAAAGAGAGTGTTCTTTTTCCGGTATTAAGTATATCTGCAATCTTCACAGCTTACACTTCTCCTTATAATATATTTAATTAATTATATAACTTTTCTATATATTTGTAAAGCCTTTTATTTTTCGTTTTTGCCTTGATTTTGGCGGCAAGATGTTATATAATATATCTAATTATTTTTATATTATGGCTTTTTGTGCCGTGGTTTTCATAAAACCGCCGAAAGACCGGCGAACGGTGCAGAACAGCGCAGAAAGGCTGTATTTTTCATATGAAGAGACTCATTTGCTTTGACCTTGACGGGACACTTACACAGCATCGCTCCGCCCTTGAAGCCCCCACACGCGAGATGCTTGACAAGCTCGGACGCAAATATAAAATCCTGATGGTAGGCGCCGGAAACTGCCCGAGAATATACGCTCAGATGGGCGAATATCCCATTGACATAGTCGGCAACTACGGTATGCAGGAAAGCAAAATCATCGACGGTAAGTTTGAAATAGTCCGCACCTCAAAATCCTATCCCGACAAAGATTATTTTTTGAAGACAACGGATATGCTCCGCAAGAAATACGGTTATACGAAGTACGCCGGCGAGCCAGTCGAATTTCACGAATCCGGAATGGTGACCTTCCCGCTTATAGGCACGAAGGCCGTCATTGAAGACAAGCTGACTTTCGACCCCGACCGCTCAAAAAGACGCGCTATGTACCGTGAGGTGCTTGAGCTCTTCCCTGAGTACTCCGTTTATATCGGCGGAACCTCATCCTTTGACTTTGCAGAAAAGAAGTACAACAAGTACGACGCAATTATGACCTACGCCGCCGAAAACGGCTATAAAAAAGACGAAATACTCTACGTCGGCGACGATTTCGCAGACGGAGGCGGGGACTCACACGTCCGCATCTACGGTATGGATTACGTTGAAATCACCGATTACCGCAAGACCCCCGAAATGCTTGCATATCTTCTTGACTGATTCTTATTTTATTAATCACAGGAATTTTTGCAGAATGAAAAAATCCGCTTCTGACAGTCTGAAGGAGGCCGCATGAAGACGACTACGGCCACGCACTCAGACATACGTTCATACTTTTTCAAGGGTATGAAGGACGGAATTCCCGTGGCGCTCGGCTATTTTGCCGTTTCCTTCGCCCTCGGAATCACCGCACGCAACGCAGGACTTGACTGGATTCAGGCATCTCTGTGCAGCTTTCTTTTGAATGCCTCCGCAGGCGAATACGCCGTATTCACCATGATGCAGAGCGGGGCTTCAATTCTTACAACGGCACTTATGGTCGCGATTGCAAACGCAAGATATCTGCTTATGAGCTTTGCCATCAGCCAGAAATTCGACCCGAAAACGCATATACGTCACCGTCATCTCGTAGGTTACGACCTGACAGACGAGCTTTTCGGACTTGCGATGTCGGTTGACGGTTATCTCAATCCCTTTTACAGCTACGGCGCCATGGCAGTTGCAATTCCCGGCTGGACTGTGGGAACCGGACTCGGTGTAGTGTTCGGAAACCTGCTTCCCGCCCGCGTGCTCTCCGCCCTCAGCGTCGGACTGTTCGGAATGTTCATCGCGATTATCATCCCTCCGGCAAAGAAGAACAAGGTTGTCGCTTTTTTCGTCGGAATTTCGTTCGTGCTTTCATATATTGCCGACAGATTCGTGACCTTCATCGATTCCGGCGTAAAAATCATCATTCTGACCGTCGTCATCTCGCTCTGTGCGGCATTTTTCTTCCCGCATACCGATGACGAAGAGAAGGAGGCCGGATGATGGGCCCCCGTGCGTATATTTACATAGCGGTCATGGCGCTGGTGACCTTTGTCATCCGCGTGCTGCCGCTGACCGTTATCCGGAAGAAAATAAAGAACAAGCTTTTCAAGTCTTTTCTTTACTACGTTCCCTATGTGACCCTCGCGGTCATGACCTTCCCTGCCATTATGGATGCGACGAACAGCCCCTGGGCCGGACTTGCCGCCTTTGTTCTCGGCATTGTGCTTGCGATTATCGGGGCGGACCTGTTCACCATTTCGGTTTCCTGCTGCGTAATCGTTTTCATACTCGAACTTTTTATTCACTGATTATTTACTCACAAAAACGGAGACAACGCCATGCTTGAACAGATTATTGAAATACTCAAAGATATAAACCCTGATAACGACTACGAAAACGAAACGGGACTTATCGACAACAAGCTTCTCGATTCCTTTGACATCGTCACTCTCGTCGGCGAACTCAACGACGCCTTCGACATCACGATCACGGTCGTCGATCTGGTTCCCGAAAACTTCAACTCGGCCGCCGCGATGGCGGCGCTGGTTGAAAAGCTTCAGAACCAATAATTGAAACCGGATGACGGGAAAACCGGGTAGTCCTTCTTTGTCTGATGACGGGGTATGAATCCGTTTCTCTCATCACTCACACATATTATTACAGAATGAATCTTCTTTCCTTTGAGTTTGCCGCATTTTTCGCGGCTCTCGTCCTGATTTATTGGCTTTTGCCGCACAAGGCCCGGAAGTGGGTATTGCTCGCCGCAAGCATAGCTTTTTATCTGTGCAGCGGCCCGAAATATATCGCATATATCGCCGCAGCCACCCTCGTGTCCTACTTCTGCGCCATCGGCTGTCACAGGACGAACAGCAGCTTTGCGGCGGTATCAAAAGAACTGAAGAAAACGCTGTCGCCCGAAGAATTCAAGGCAAGACAGAAAAAGAGCCACAGACGCGCATCACTGTTCGTAGGTCTTGCTCTCGGCACCGATCTCGGCATTCTTGCCGTCGTAAAGTACCTTGACTTTATCCTGCAGAACAGCTGGTCGCTGATCGACCCGTCATTCCCGGGTCTTAAGCTTATTATGCCGCTCGGTCTTTCGTATTTCACCTTCGCCGCCGTCGGTTACGTTATTGACGTCAGCCGTTCGAAATACGAGCCCGAACGCGATTTTGCAAAATTCGCCCTTTATATGACTTATTTTCCCCAGATGCTGCAGGGACCTATTCCCCGCTTCGATTTTATGGGGACTCAGTTTGATTCCGAAAAGAAATTTGAGTGGCAGAGCTTTTCCGACGGCCTTCGCCTCATACTCTGGGGCGCTTTCAAAATGCTCGTCATTGCGAACAGCGTGGCACCTCTTTCGGATATCGTAAAGAATTTCGGAACTTCCTCGTCTTCAATGACAACGATAGGCGGGGCTCAGATCTGGCTGTCGATGATAGCCTGGGGCGTCAATCTGTATACTTCATTCTCAGGCGGTATAGATATAGCCGAAGGAGTATCCGAGTGTCTCGGAATCCGGATGGCCGAAAACTTCCGCCGTCCCTACTTCGCGACTGACCTGACGGATTACTGGAACCGTTGGCACATTTCACTGTCCGAATGGCTCAAGGACTACGTCTTCTACCCCCTGGCACTCTCAAAGCGTTTTTCAAGATTTTCGAAATTTTTAAAGACCAAATTCGGCAAATTCATTGCAAAAACCGTGCCCGTCGGGCTTTTGTCCCTCTTGCTTTTCACACTCGTCGGTATCTGGCACGGGGCCAACTGGGGCGAAATCCTCTTCGGTGTATTCAACGGTGTGATCATTCTGATTTCCACCCTGCTTGAGCCGGTGTTCGTAAAAATCCGCAAGCCGCTGAAGATGGACAGCCTCTTTATCTGGAGACTTTTCCGCTCGCTGAGAACCTTCGTCATAATAACTCTGACGCGCGTGGTTTCACATTCGGCCTCCGTTTCATACGCCTGGAAGTTCTATCTTGCGATGTTTACCTATCCCGGCCTTGATATTTTCGGCGAATGGGCGAAAAACGAAGCTGCAGCCGGAACGACCTTCATCAAGTATCTTCCGGCGGTTATCGGAATTGCCGCGCTCTTCTGCGTATCGCTCATTGAAGAAAAAAGCGAAAGCCACAGCCTTCGCGCCATACTTGCGGACAAACCCGTTCTCAGAATTGCACTTGAAATTCTCTGTCTCGTCTCGATTGTCGTCTTCGGTTCTTATGGAATCGGCTTCGTACAGTCGTCATTCATTTATTCGAATTATTAATTCATTTACCTGAAAGGAGGACAAATCCGGAATGAATCTGTTTGCAAATCTTGTTGCTTCCCTGAAAAACCGCAAGCCGGATGCCCCTGCTTTCATTGATGCTTCTGACGGGAAAATAACCACGTGGAAAGCACTGAACAACCGGATGATTGCCGTGGCAAAAGAGCTTGACCTCCGGAATCCCGATAAACTCAGACCGATTGCTCTGCTCGTTGACAGAAAGCCTGACTCGGTTGCCGCAATGCTCGGTGTGATTTCAATGAGCTGCTGGTACGTTCCCATTGATGCGGAACTGTCACCGGAAAGGATCTCCATTCTTTTGTCGGTCTGTGAACCGGAACTCATAATTGACTGTGCCGGAAGTTCGTTTGAAACGGATATCTGCCCGATAATTCATATACGCGATTTAACCGTCATGGATTTTCCCATCTGCGAATATCCCGAAGAATTTTACGGACACAGGCTGACGAACATCCCAATGTTCGGAATATTCACGTCGGGGTCTACCGGAATTCCGAAGCTGGTCGTAAAAAACTTCGATGCCATGTGGTCATTTACCGAGGTCTATTGCAAAACCTTCGGATTTACCGACAAAGAAATCTTCGGAAACCAGATTCCCTTTTATTTTGACGCTTCAACCAAAGATATATATTCGACAATTTATCTCGGGGCGACGTGCGTAATCATTCCCCAGCAGACTTTCTCCTTCCCGGTAAATCTTGTTAAGATTCTGAATGATTATAGGGTAAGCACCATAGTCTGGGTGCCCTCCGCCCTCGGAATAGCCGCTAAATTCAACGTCTTTTCGGCCTCCGTCCCCGAATACCTGAAAAACGTTCTCTTCGTCGGGGAACGCATGCCGGTAAAATATCTGAACCTGTGGATTGACAGCCTGCCGGGGTGCAGGTTCGTAAATCTTTACGGTTCTACTGAGGTTGCGGGAAATTCCTGCTATTACGTGATAGACCGCCGCTTTGACGGGGCGGACATTCTGCCCATCGGTAAGGCCTTTGAAGGCACTGAAGTTTTCCTGATTGATCCCGAAACCGGACTTGAGGGGGACGAGGGTGAGATTGCGGTTGCAGGACCGGGGCTTGCCGAAATGTATTACCGTGATTTTGAAAAGACGCAGGCAGCGTTCAGATTGATTACGCTGCCGGAATACAAATCCGTCACAGGATACGGCTGTCACGAAAAATTCTGCGGCACAGCATATTTCAGCGGGGACTTCGGCCGCCGCAACGAAAACGGCGAGCTTGTCTGTATTTCACGCCGCGACAGTCAGATAAAGCATATGGGGCACAGAATTGAGCTCGGCGAGATTGAAAGCGCCGCAAGCGCTCTTCCCTGCGTGGATGAGGCCTGCTGCTTTTATGACGCTGAAAAAGAGAAAATCATTCTGTATTTTTCATCGCCTGCGGATTCGGGCTCCGAGGTCAGACGTGCGCTTGCCGCAGTTCTGCCGAAATACGAGCTTCCTCATAAATATATTTGGTCCGAGGCTTTGCCTCACAACCGCAACGGAAAAATCGACCGGGCGGCGCTGAAACAGAAGCACGGGCTGTAGAATTCCGATCCCTGAAACTGAACGCAAAGCCTATTTGGTGCAAAATATGATTTGGCAGGAGCCGGAATAACGGCTGTTCTGCGGCATTTTTTCAAACTGAACATGAATTTCAAACCGGAGGTATAAAAAAGTGGCAATCGATCTTTTCCCGACAGCTGAGAAGTACACACTGTTAAAGAAAGAACCTCTTATTTTTCGTCTGAAGAAAAAACCGGGAGGACATCCCGTCTATATGTATATGGACAATCCGAACGATTTTGCCTTTGGCGGCAATAAAGTCCGTTTTTATGAATATCTCATTCCCGAAATCAAGGAATCCGGTGCCGACTGGCTCATAACCACAGGCAGCATATATTCAAACCATGTCCGTGTAACTGCGGAGGTTGCAAAGCTGCTCGGACTCAAATGCAAAATCGTCATCACCGAGGAATATCCCGGGGACGAATATTTTGAAAACGAGACAAACCTGAGCATTGCAATAAAGCTCGGTGCTGAAGTAACGTATGCGGGCTCCTTCGCCGCCATACTCAAGACCGAAGAATACAAAAAGGAAATGACAAGAGACGGCATTAAGTTCTATCACGTTCCCAATGCCGGTCATTCCCGTCAGGCTGTTATGGCGTATGCAAACGTATTCGCCACTTCAATTGAACGGCTCGCAATAAAGGGAGTAATACCGGAGAAGGTTTTTCTTCCCGTTTCCAGCGGAACCACTATGTCCGGAATTCTCGTCGGACGTGCCTGTCTGAAAGCAATGGGAGCTGAAGTTCCGGACGTTATTGCCTATGCCGTCGGCAACACCGTAAACGGTGCCAGAAAAGCAGTTAAGGCTTATATTGCCGATGCCGATATAAGGACAATCGTCCGTCCGGACGTATCAAAAGCCATCACGCAGAAGGGCGGCACCGTCGGTGACGAAAGCACGGAAATAGAACCGGAGCTGGTTACTGACGATGATATCGACGTCCGGGACTGCGGAAAAAACAATTACGGAAAGCCCGACTCCTTCCTGCTCGGTATGCGTTCGGGTGTCCGCCGTGACGAAGGCGTTACTCTCGACCCGACATATAACACAAACGCATTCTACGGCATGCTCTACGAAATTGAGCATCATACGGGAAACGAACCCATTCTTTACATAAACACAGGCGGATATACCGGGTTTGACGAACACGGCTTCCGTCCGTCACTCTTCTCGTCGGCTTTTTAAAAATCTGCCTTGCGACGGATGCCGTTGTTAAAAAGCAGAAAAATCAGTCAATTTTTTTTACCACAGGGATAAATTTTCAGAAAGGACTTGGCATAATTAAATCTACCGACAAGGAAAGATTTAATTATTGAGTTTAATTATGTGCAATATTGCAGGATATATAGGACCGCGTGACGCCGCTGCCATTCTCTGCGAGATGATGGCAAGAGAATCAGGGTTTGCCGGAGGCTATTATACGGGCCTTGCCACGCTTGACAAGGGAAAGCTGCTTCACGACAAGGTTCTCGGCGACGTGGACGTTCTTGTGAGCAAAGCTCACGCGGATAAGATTCCCGGTAAAATCGGAATCGGTCATTCGCGCTCAAAGTCCGGCGGCGACGTCCGCTGGGGCCATCCCTTCGTCAGCAACGACGGAAAAATGGCTTATATCGCAAACGGAAGCAGCGGAAAGCTCGGGCAGCTTGTTGACCGCGACAGCCGCGCGTTGAAAATTGAGGAAAAAGGCTTTGTGTTTGATTCGGTTTCAGACTGCAATATAGGCTCATATCCTCATCTGTCCGACGGTCGCTGCGTTCATACGAGCGAGGTTATGTGCCATCTTATCCGTGACCACATGATTTCGGACAAGCTCAGCTGCGCTGAAGCCATGGTGAAATCCTTCCTTGAGACTCCTGCAGAAATCGTCGGTCTGTGCCTCTGCGCCGATGAACCGGAAGCAATTTCATTTGCAAGATACAATATGCCCTGCGTAGTCGGCAGGACAGACGACGAAGTATTCGTTGCTTCAACCGCAATGGCCTTCCCGACTGACCGCAACTATATAAGCATCACCGAAGTACCGGAATGCAGCTACGGCATTATCACGGCAAAAGAAACGGTCGTGCACCGTTTCCGCTCACCCATAAAAGTAGCGGCTCCCGACCCCTTCGTTTTCGCAAGCGTTTACCGCAGAATTCCCGAAATTCTGCGCGAAGCGGGCAAGCCTCTCGGCCAGAGCAAGCTCGGCAAGCTCTGCATGGACGCCTGGGCGGGCTACGAAGACTGCGTCATCTGCCGTCATCATGTCGTTTACGAATGCATCCGCCGCCTGATAAAGGACGGTGTCGTCGAACTTGTCGCCGTCGACGAACCCGGTGCCGACGAAGGTCTGGCAGACAATATACGCACGACTCAGTTCTACGTTAAACTCAAATAAAAAAGTGGGGCTGTTAAAAAACTCAGTTTTTTTAACAGCCCTTTATATTTCTATAAGCGACCGTGCCGGGGTGAGCGGTACCTGAGAACAGCCCGGTGCGGCTGTTCGAACCGCGAACAGACCGACCCGCAGGGAGAACGGTTCTCCGGCTCGCTTTGAGCCAAGGAACGATCAACGTTTAGCACTCCGCGTTTCCCTTTTTATCCCGCTATGCTTTTCTTCAGTCTTATCAGGTCGATAACATCAACCGTCCCGTCGTTATTGACGTCGAGATTATCCGCGCAGACTTCAACCTCCTGACCGGAAAGGTATTTCTTCATACGGACAAGATCAAAGACATCAACGCGGCCGTCTCCGTTTAAGTCACCGGGAACGGCGATGCTTTGAGTCACAGAACCGGATTTTTCGGGTGACGGAAGCGTATTCTGACCGTATGGCTGCTGCCATTCGTACTCATAGCTGTAGCTCCCGTTGAATTTTGCGGTATTTTTGCCGGTGTTCACAGCTGACCATTTTGTCTTACCGCTGAGCATACTCTTGTAAATTTCAAGATAATCACTGTTGATTCTGTTCGCAAGATCACCGTTTGTAAAAGATGAATATTGCTGCGGAAAGCGTATGGCGTGCTTGTCAACTCCTTCAATAAGCTGATGACAGTACTGCCCGTATTTCACCATCTGACTTTGCGTACAAACGGAAAACAATCTAAGATGCCTGTCGGGATCGTAAACAGCGTTGTAAAGGCATTCATATTCAAGCGGGTCATACGACGAAAAGCCTATGAAAGCATGAGAATAGGCGCTGTACCCGCCGCCGATTTCATACAGCTTTCCCATACTGATATTTGCAATGATTCTTGTGAGTGTGGAGTTCGTATACGCGACGAAATACGAGCCGAAGTTCTGTCCGTCTGTATCCCCGTAATATATATCCCCTGTATTCAGGCAGAATTGAATATCGGCATTTTCAAGGGGAGACCCAAACGCATAAGCAACAATACCTGCCGCTCTGTTCGGCCCGGTAATTTTTCCGCTGTTTTCGCAGCCGTAAAATTTATAAGCCCGGATATTCTTTATTTCGGAAAGCAGGGCGCCGGCATACAGATATGATGAGCCGGTGTGTCCCGCAATTCCCCCGGCATAGCCGTATGCCGTTATATCCCCGCTGTTTTTGCAGCTGTAAAACTCAGATGGTGTCTCTGTAGTATATATTCCCGCATTTGCAACGATTCCGCCGGCAATTGATGACGTAACGTTTCTGTCGGTAATCGCATCGCCCGAGATTTCCAGGTCAATCAGCGGAATTGATATATTTCCGGTATTTTCGCAGTTTATGCAATAAACAGACGACAGATTTGCCCCGATTCCCCCGGCGCAGGGCTTCATCTGAGAAGCTGTTGCAGCGGAATCGGCAATTCCCGGCTTTGCATTTACCGTAATATTTCCGGTATTCTTGCAGTTGATAAACGTTGATACGGATTTTGCGTTTGTCAATGGCTGTGAAGAATCGTCAGCATCGGCAAGGGATACGTTGTCACAGGCCAGAATTCCCGCCGCGCACATTCCGACGCAGCTGCCGTTCACAGTAATATCCACGTCTGTGATTACATTCTCTGCAAGCATTCCGTTTATGCTTCTGACAGCGACCGCTGCGCAGGACTTCCCCTCTGTCGTGATTTTGCCGCTGACGTTCAAATCGGCGATATAACCGTCAAACAGTTCAAACATAGGACAGCTTACAGTAAGCGTATGCCCGTTTCCGTACAAAAGTCCGGTGAAATCTTTCTCATACGCTTGAGTGATTGTAAAATCACTGCCGATATAATACGTTCCGTCAGGCTGCATTGCCAAAAAATCAGCTTCATTATTGACAGTCATTTCAGGCACCGACACTGCGGCAAGAGCTATGACGGCAGAAGCCTGCACAAATAGCAAGAGGCACAGAAGCATTGTGATATTTTTCAGAAAGACTTTCATTGGCAGACTCCTTTTTATTTCGAATTACATTTTTATTTTAATATAAATAAAGGAGTCTGTCAATATATATTTTCCCAAAATGAAACGTCCCCCTGTCTCACTGAAACACATAATAAATATCCCCCGGCACAGGCTTTCGCTTGTGCCGGGGGCGGGGGTTATTCATTTATTCCGGCTTTTTCCAGTCAAAAATAAGTTCGGGACGGGTAAAAGGAGTTTTATAATATCTGTCAAGCGACAGAGGCGTGCCGTCGCGCAGGTTCAGGATGTTCTCTACCAGCATTGCGACGTCTTCAGGGAGCTGCTTGTGGATGCCGCGTCTGAAATACCAGCGGAAATTTTCGCCGCAGCCGAGATAGTCGTATACTTCTTTTGCGGCCATTGATGTCATATATGAGCCGATGGGGTTGGTCCAGATGTCGCTGGCGGCCTCGCCGAGCAGGAAAATACGCGGGGCGATCATCGACTTGATGAAATGGCAGTCAAAGGGCAGCTTTTCTTCCGAATAGCGGTATTCGGCCATTCCCTCGCCGAACCAGTAATCGAAGCGGCGGACGATATCGTCGAGGTTTTCGTTTGCCTGTTCCTTACCGTCTTCGCGTATTGCTTTCATATGTATGCGGTAGCAGGAGCACGAACCTGCATTCGTTTCGTTGGGATTTACAATCTTTGCACGCTCGTCGAGAAGGCCTGCAAGAGCGCAGGTTTTGCCTCCGCGGGAGTGTCCGGTGAAGGCGAGCGTTGACAAATCGTAGCCGCCGATCACTTCAAGGGCATCGACGCAGCGCATGTAGCCCCAGGCCCAAGCGCCGAGAGCCCCGAAGGTATATTCGGGATAAACCTCATAAAGCGGCCCCTTGCGGCGGCCTTCGTAGCGGATATCGTTTGCGAGCTGGGTTCTGTCAAAGGTTACAAAAGCAATTTCGTTTTCAAGCATGGGTTTGAGCCAGCCGTCTGTGAAAGCGTAGTTGAAGCAGAGGTCGCCGTCAACGACGGGAGTGCGTACGCGGGTGGGCTTTGAACGGCTCTCGATGATACGCATCATAAACTGAACCTGCTTCTCTTTCGTTCCGGCAACGATGCGGAATGAATGGTCGTAGGTTTTTTCGACTCTGAATACCTCGGGCTTCGGGGGAATCGTGCCGTACTGCAGATCAACGACGTATTTCATCATTTCTTTTTTGCGTGCCGGCCATTCGTCGGGGCTCGTCATTCTGTGCCCGTCGTCAAAGACGAAGGGGTCGGGCAGCTTACCGAGCACGTTATACTCGGTTACTTTAATAAGATCTTCGTTATAATCAAAAATAGAAAAGTCCATTTTAGGCCTCCTGAATTTATTGAGATAAGTATACTATTTATATGGGAATAAGTCAAGATAAATTAAGGGGCGGGAGCCTCATCCGTCAAAGTCGGACCTTGCCGACTTTGCCACCTTCCCCCGTGGGGAAGGCAAGCTTTCCCCTGCGGGGAAGGCAAGTGTGGAATTCTCATCTGCGTGCCGGAGAACCGTCCCCCGGCACGCTAACGTCCGGGGGCAAAAAGAAAAGCGGCCCCGAAGGGCCGCCCGAATAATTCCGTATATTACTGTGCCATCTGAGAATTGATGAGTGTGCGGATGAGATCCTTGAATTCGCTGACGTCAGTGTTGTCCGAGGTGATGTCCGAGAGAGTGGTGATTACGTCAAGCAGATTCAGCTTCGTCTTTATGTATTCACTGCCGCGAAGCAAGAGGCAGGTTTCCGCGATGGATACGGCAAGAAGGCTGTCATCAGTCATTTCGTCTGAGATGACTGCGGCTGTGACAGCGGCTTCCTGAAGAGTGCTTTCGTCTTCTGTCGGCTTTTTGTAGCGGATGGCAAGCTTGCAGAGTTCGGAATCGGAGTCTGCATTGAGTTCGGGGGCAAGCTCGAGCTCGTAAATGACGGTTAAACGGTGCCCGGCTCCTACTTCACCGGCATCCTTTGAGTCATCGGTGAAATCCTGCTCGGAAAGCTGACGGTTTTCGTAACCGATCTGGCGGTAGCTGATAACATTTTCGGTATTGAAGGTCAACTGAAGCTTTACGTCCGTTCCCACGGTGAACATGGTTGATGCAAAGTCAGTGCCGAAAACTTTTTCGGCCTCGCTCTCTCCGTCTATGTAATAATAGGCACCATTGCCGTTATCTGCGATGGATTCCATAATACTGTCGCGGTAATTGCCGGAGCCGAAGCCGAGAACCGACAAATATACGCCGGTTTCTTTTTTCTCGGAAACGAGCTGCTTGATTCCGTCAACTGAGGAAATACCCACGTTGAGGTCACCGTCGGAGGCCATAATAATGCGGTTGTTGCCGTTTTCAATGAAGTACTTCTCTGCTATTTCGTAGGCTTTCTGCATTCCTGACTGGCCGTTTGTGGAGCCCGATGCTCTGAGATCGTCTACAGCCTTTAGAATTTTATCCTTTTCAGCACCCGAGCAGCCCTCAAGAACGACTCTTTCCTTCCCGGCATACGTTACGATGGAGATAATATCGTCATCACCGAGACTTTCCGTAAGCTTATTAAGCGCCTTCTGAAGAAGCGGCAGCTTGTTAACTGAAGCCATGGAACCGGATACGTCTACAAGAAATACGTAATTGTTCCCGGCTGAAACGGTTTCGGGAATTGTGCTGTCAGCGGCAAGGCCGAGAACGAGCAGATAACGTTCTTCATTCCACGGACACTTGACAACCGTTGAGTTAACTCCGAAAAGCTCGCCGTCAGCGGCTTCTTTGTAAGAAGAGTAATCGAAGTAATTGATGAATTCCTCAGTACGGAACCAGCCTGCGTAGTTTTCAAGCAGGTCTGTGTAAGAAATTCCGTTCTGAACGAGGCTGCGGAACAGGGTGTAGGAGGCGGTGTCGACGTCAGCCGAGAAGGTGGAAACCGCATTATCCGCAGTCTTTATCTCACGGTTTTCTTCAAGTCTGATTTCAACGGGAATTGAAGGGTCTTCGTTTCCGTAAACGTCTTCCTTTTCGGCAGAATAATAATCCGATGAATAAGAGCCTTCGTATGCCACTCCCCCACAGGATGCGAGAGTTGAAAGAAGGATGGCTGAAAGTGCGAATAATGTGATAATCTTTGCAAAATTACTGTTTTTCATAATAATATCCATTCCTTTCTTCGCACTTTGTGCCAAAAGGCACAAAGTGGGCGTGAAACAAGCATATTTTAGATACGGATTTCAAAATGTTTCACGCTATAATTCTTTTATGTCAGCAAGCCCGTCAGAAAGGACAGAGTGCTGTCCGTCATTTCGTATTCGGGATTGTAATCGAAAATCTTTCCGTATTCAAGATTTCCGTTGTTCTGTGAAAGGAAAGGAGTTTCAACCGTGCCTGTTCTGTCGCAGATCCATACGCGCAGGTCCGTGGTTTCTTCACCGCTTTCAAGGCGTCGGGCACCGCTCTGACATTTTTCAATGCCGATGGCTTCAGAATCACTCAGTTTCATACAGTACAGAGTATCGCTTCCCTTGTATGACCAGATAAGCTTGATGTCTCCGTCGTAAAAATCAACTGAAGAAACCGAATATGAAGAACAGTCTGCGGAATTCAGAAAAGAGATTTTATCATCTGAAACCGCTTCGGTGTCGGCCTGCATGCTTTCCGCAGCCACTGTATCCTGAGGTATGCTCTGATTGCCGTCCGTACGGTTTGCCGCGATTGTAACGGCGATTACCGTAAGTGACAGAGTAGCTGCAACAAGAGCGAGAACGTAGTTTCTTCTGCGTCCTTCTTCACGCTTCTTTGCGGCGGTTGCTTCAGCCTCAGCGACGTAATAATCGCGGATGTCGCCGATTGCGCGGTAGAACTGCTGCTTCTTATTTCTGTTTTCATTGTTATCTATCACAGCAGTTCCTCCTTCTCAAGAATCAATTTAAGCCCCAGCCGCAAACGGTGAAGTATAATTCTGACGTTTCCGGATTTCAGACCGAAATCCTTTGCAATTTTGTCTTCGCTGTCGTTGAAGAAGTAGCGGCGGACGAATATTGCCCTTTTATCCGCTGTCAGCGTTGCAAGATACCCGTTGATTGCATCCGTCAGAGCCTTGCTGTCTTCCCAGTTTGCAGGGGACTCCGGGTCCTCGAGGACGTCGGCAAGCTCGTCGTAAATCAGGTCTTCGCCCTGACGCTTCAGGGCGTTTTTCTTCTCAAGCAGGTTGAGCGAATGATTTCTCGTGATTTTCGCCATATAGGCTCCGAGATAGCAGGGTCTGTTTTCCGGCATCGAATTCCAGGCAGAAATATAGGAATCGTTGACGCATTCTTCGGCGTCCTGTGCCGAATGAAGAACCGATTCGGAAAGCCGCTGCAGCATGCTGCCGTATTTTTTTGCGGTCTCCATTATCGCAGACTCTGAACGTTTCCAGAAAAGTTCGACTATTTTGCTGTCTTCCAAAATAGCTCTCCTTCCCCGCAGGCGAAAGCCGGTAATCATCCGTTTCTTTCCTCTCTGCCCATAAAGACAGGGTTGCCTGCAGATATGTTACAGATTTTTTTTAAAAAAATTCCGGGACTTTTTTAAGCCCCGGATAAATTCATTTGGAGCTGTCGAGATATTTTCCGTATTTGACGAAATAATCTATACCGGACCAAAGAGTGAATATAAGCGTGAGTGCCGAGAATACGAGTGTTAAAGGAGGCCAAACGGCGAGCTTTTCAAGTCCCGCGAAGCTGTAAACGGCAGGCTCAAAAAGCACTGCGCAGAGGCAGACCATCTGGCAGACGGTTTTTATTTTGCCGAGCTTTCCGGCGGCGAGGACGATGTGATTTTCGCCCGAGGAGATCATCAGGCGCAGAGACGTGACCGCAAGTTCCCTGAAAACGACGACGAGCATAACCCAGAAAAACCAGGAACGCAGGCTGTCATAGCGGTAAACCAAAGCCATCATTACGCCGATAACGAGAAATTTGTCGGCAAGCGGGTCGAGAAATTTGCCGAAATCGGTGATGAGATTGCGGGAACGGGCAATATGACCGTCAATCGCATCGGTCACCGAGGCAACGATAAAAAGCGCCAGGGCTATGAGCGAAGAAATCCTGCCGGGAATTAGAGATTCGGGCAGAACGATGATTGCAACGACAAAGGGAACCAGAATCAGACGGAAAAGAGTCAGTCTGTTCGGAAGATTCAGCTTACTCATATAATTGCCTCGCCGACCAGGTCGTAATCGAGCACCTCGGTGATTTTTACGTCAACGATGTGACCGGGAACGATGCGGCGCTTTGCCTTGAAGTAAATTTTGCCGTCAATTTCGGGGGCATCGGCATAGCTGCGTCCGAAATGGGATTCGGAAACGGCGTCGAAGTCTTCAACGAGAACGCGAAGCGTCCTGCCGATGAAAGCTTTGTTGTGCTGCTCACTGATGAGCGCCTGTGCCTGCATAATGATGTCGGCACGGTCCTGCTTGACCTGTTCGTCAATCTGGTCGGGGAAATCGGCAGCCGGAGTTCCCTCTTCACGTGAATACGGGAACACGCCCAGGCGGTCGAATTTCGTCTCTTTGACAAACTTACAGAGCTCTTCGAAATCCTCTTCGGTCTCACCGGGGAAACCGGTGATAAAGGTCGTTCTGATGATGATGCCGGGAACCTCGCGGCGAAGAGCCGCGATTCTGTCCCGTATCATTGCCGAGTCGCCGTGACGGTTCATGGCGGTCAGCATACGGTCGGTGATATGCTGCAGGGGCATATCTATGTATTTGAGAACGCGGGGATTGTCGCGTATTTCGGCGATAAGCCCGTCTGTAATCTTGTCGGGATAGCAGTAAAGGAGTCTGAAAAACGGGCGTTTTGTGGCCTTTGTGAGCTCACGCAGCAGCTTGTCCAGTGAATACTGACCGTAGAGGTCGATTCCGTATCTTGTGATATCCTGGGCAATGATATTGATTTCAAGAGCGCCGAGCTCTTCGAGCTGCTTTGCTTCGGCAACGAGGTCCTCAATCGGACGGGAACGGTACTTGCCTCTTATATAAGGAATGGCACAGTAAGCGCAGCGATTGTCACAGCCCTCTCCGATTTTCAGATAAGTCCACCAGTTCGGGGTCGTGAGCACGCGCTCTCCGCCGAGAGCGACGGTATCCTTATCCTTGAATGAGGAGTATCTCTTTCTTCCTCTTTCGACCGTTTTAACGGCCTCGACGATATCGTGAACCGAACCGACGCCGAGAACTCCGTCAACTTCGGGGAATTCCTCAAGAACCTGTTCGCGGTAACGCTCGGTAAGGCAGCCGGTGACGATGATTCCCTTGAGCTTTGCATTCTTCTTGAGCCAGGCGATATCGAGTATGTTGTCGATGGCCTCCTGCTTTGCGGATTCGATAAAGGCACAGGTGTTGATGATGATTATATCCGCTTCGGTCTCTTCAGGCGTGATTTCATAGCCTGCTTCCATAAGCTCGTGAAGCATAACCTCGGTGTCAAGCTGGTTTTTCGGGCAGCCGAGGGAAACAAATCCAATTTTCATGTAAAAATCCTTATGTGTTATTTATGGGACGTTTATGCGCCGTACATGTACATATTTCATCTAAGGCGTGACGTACGGATGCAGAAACGTTTCGGACAGAGCAAAGGCGTAGTTGTTCTACGCCGGGCGGCGTCCGGGACGTTTATGCGCCGTACGGACAGCCTTAAAGATTGACGAAGCCGATTTTGCGGCGCACCTTCGACAGCGTCTTGCGTGCATAATACGCGGCCTCCTCGGCGCCCTTCTTCATAACGGACTCGAGGTATGCCTTGTCGGCAAGAATGCGACGGTACTCCTCCTGAACCGGGGCAAGTCTGTTCGCACAGGCCTCTCCTACTGCAAGCTTGAACTCGCCGTAGCCGCGGCCTTCAAACTCCTTCTCTATCTCAGATACGGTCTTGCCGGTGAAGCAGGAGTAAATCGTGATGAGGTTCGAAACTCCCGGCTTGTCGTCAGACATACGGATTTCGCTTTCGGAGTCGGTCACCGCGCGCTTGAACTTACGGATAATCGTATCGCGGTCGTCGAGAATGCGCACTACGGCGTTTTCGTTCTCGTCGGACTTGCTCATCTTCTTGTCGGGCTCCTGAAGGGACATAATCTTGGCGCCGGCGGCGGGAATGATGGGCTCCGGAATCGTGAAGGTGTCGGGGAAAACCTGGTTGAAGCGCTCTGCAATATTGCGTGTCAGCTCAACGTGCTGCTTCTGATCGATGCCGATCGGAACGACGTCGGTCTGGTACAGAAGAATGTCTGACGCCATAAGGACGGGGTAGGTAAAGAGGCCGGCGTTGATGTTGTCGGCGTGCTTTGCGGACTTGTCCTTGAACTGTGTCATTCTCGACAGCTCACCGAACATAGTGTAGCAGTTGAGTATCCACGAAAGCTCGGCGTGGGCCGGAACGTGGGACTGAACGTAGAGAGTGTTCTTTTCGGGGTCGAGACCGCAGGCGATGTAGAGGGCAAGAGTCTCGTAGGTTCGTCTTCTCAGCTCTGCGGGGTTCTGGCGGACGGTGATGGCGTGCTCGTCAACGACGCAGTAGAAGCACTTGTATTTTTCGGTGAATTCGGGGAAATTTTTGATTGCCCCGAGATAATTTCCAATTGTGAGGTTTCCGCTGGGCTGAACGCCGGAAAAAGAAACCTTTCTTTCGTCAAGCATGATATATCCTTCTCTGTTAATTATTTCAAAAGGTTTGAGTCTGCCGGAATATCCCGTCCGTCTTTATGACGCGTGGTTTTTCCGTTTTTCAGCCGATGGACTTATTCTGCCAGCATCTGCTTTGCAAGGTCGCCGATGATTTTGCAG
>DCGL01000091.1 GCA_002314565.1 Clostridiales bacterium UBA1779 | reverse complement strand
AGTGGTTATTTTGTTTCAAACTTGACTCCTTCTGGCGCGGAACGAATGCTCAGAAGAAGAAAGGCAACGGTCTCGGTCTTTTCATCTGCCGTCAGCTTATGCGCCGTATGGACGGCGACGTTTTCGCCGAAATCCGCGGCGACCGCTTCCGTGTCGGAATTGTAACCCCAAAAGCATAATATCACTGAATACAATGCCGCTCTCTTGCCGGGCGGCATTGTTTTTTTAATTAATTTCACCAAAACAATGCAAGCGCCACGTGTTTCAAAAAATAAATATAAATTTTTGGGGATTTGACGATTATTTAACAATTGACAAGGTATAATATGCCCGTAAGATGAAAAAACGGGAAAGGAAAAGACAAAATGATACTGAGAATTCTGAAAAAAGACCTTAAGCGAAAGAAAGGTATGAACCTGATACTGCTGCTTTTTGTGATACTGGTAACGGTATTTACGGCAGCCGGAATCAACAACACCCTGACGGTGTTAAACGGAGTCGAACATTTCATGGATGTTTCCGGCTTCAGTGATATGGTAGCTCTGTCGCTCGGAGGAGACGTTACGGAGGATGAATTGAAACAGACGCTTGATGAAATTCCGGAAATCAAGAGCTGCAAAATCGAAAAGACTTATATGGTCAGCGGAGTTGAAACCGAAAACGGGGATGAGAAATTCTCGTCAATAGCAAGTGAAATCCAGTCGCTTTCGATGTGTAAAATCAAGCTGTTCAATAATGAAAACAAAGAGGTATCGGCCCCCGACGAAGGAGGAATCAAGCTTGCCTATTCTCTGTATGAAGAATGGGGACTTGAGGAAGGAAGTACGGTAACGGTAAAGCTTGCCGGGAAATCCTACGAATTCAGAGTTGACGGCTGGTTCAAAGACGTGGTTTTCGGCTCACCGTTTATGGGGATCGACCGTTTCCTGCTCAATCAGAGGGATATGGAGATGATTCTGAACGACGGTGAGATTGCAGACAAACCCGGATACTGCGTTTTTATCGAAACCGATGATTCCCGGGAGGTTCAGGCAAGAATAATAGAAAAGCTTCCGAATATGACGACTGTGACCCGGTCAACGCTTGAAATGTGCTTTATTATGGACATTCTGATTGCTTTGGTCGTTCTCATCGCCAGCGTCTGTCTTATGGCCGTTTCCTTCATTATTCTTCGCTTTTCAATCGGGCTTACTGTAAGTGAGGAGTATCACGAAATCGGCGTTATGAAGGCAATCGGAATTCCGGACCGCCGAATCCGCCTGATTTATTTAATCAAATATGCCGGGATAGCAATTCTCGGCTGTTTTGCCGGCTTTTTCATCAGCTTCCCGATGACAGAGCTGATGCTCAGCTCGGCAACGAAAAATATGGTTCTTGAATCTGAAAATCCCGTACTGCTCTCGCTGATATCCGCCTGTCTTGTCGCAGTCATGATTGTCGTATTTGCCTGGTCGGGAACAGCAAAGGTCAAGAAAGCAACTCCGATTGACGCCATCAGAAACGGTCAGACAGGAGAAAGATTCAAAAAGAAATCCCTTATGCATCTTGGCAAAAGCTGCCGGGATTCGGCCTCCTTCCTGGCGCTGAATGATATTTTCAGCAGTCCGAAACGCTTTCTTACAGTGTTGATCTCCTTCTCACTGTGCACGCTTATCGTTCTGGTGCTGGTGATAACCTGCGATACTCTTGACGGTGACGGAATCATTAATCTGATTACGGCTGAACACGACATTTACAGCGGATATTTCGGGGAAAACGGACTTGACGAGCTTATCGTCTCCGGAAACAATTTCAAAACTTATATTGATGATACGCAGAAGGAGCTTGACACTCTCGGATTTCCGGCAAAGGTGACGTGTGACATTATGTTTTCTTTTCCGTACTCATATGATGGAGTCAGGCAAAATTCATATTTCTTATACGGGTTGGGATGCAAGGTCTCGGATTATCAATACAGGCGCGGCACTGCCCCGCAGAACGCAGGGGAGGTTGCCATCACCGAAGTTAAGGCAAAGGAAATTGGAGCTGACATCGGCGATACAATCACAGTGCATTTTTCAAGCGGAGACAAAAATTATATCATCAGCGGAACCTTTGACATTCTCATAAATCTCGGAAACTGTCTGAGATTCCATGAAGATGAGACGGCTGTGCTTAACGAGCCGTGTTACGGCTGTCTTGCCGCCGGTATGGATTTCACGGACAATCCTGACGGGGAGACGGTTGAGGCAAGAAAAAAGCAGCTTCGCGAGCACTGGGATACGGAAGACGTGTATTCGGCCGCAGAATTGATAGGATCTCAGATAGGTTCAGTTATCGAACCGCTTTCGTCAGTCAGAGATCTGCTGCTGATGATAACCTTTGCCGTCATTATTCTGGTCACTCTGCTTATGGAAAAAGCCTTTATTTCAAATGAAAAGAGCCAGATTGCAATCCTCAAGGCAGTCGGTTTCAGAAACGGCAGAATCATATTATGGCACAGCCTCCGCTTCATTTTCGTAAGTGCGGTATCAGCCATTCTTGCGGCAGTTCTGTCACTGCCGCTGACAAAGCTCTGCATTACCCCGGTCTTCGCCATGATGGGAGCGTCCGGTGTCAGATTCACCGTTGACGGAATCAGCATCTTTATCATCTATCCGCTGATAATTCTCGCTGCAACCTGCACCGTTGCCTTCCTCGCGTCTCTCGGCACCGGCAGCATAACTGCCCGCGACACCGCTTCAAATGAATAAAAAAAGTGGAAATTGAAAGGAAATAAGAAAAATGAGTAAAATAATTGAAGTAAAAGATCTGTGCAAGACATACGTGGTTGAAAAGCGTCAGGTAAACGTGCTGAAGAACCTCAATTTCACTGTTGAAGAGGGAGAGATGCTGGCGGTTATGGGGCCGTCGGGATCCGGAAAATCGACGCTGTTGTACTCCGTCTCCGGAATGGACAAGCCGACCGGCGGAAGCGTGGTCTTCGATGGGACGGAGCTCACCGATCTGAGTCAGGCCAAGATGGCGGACTTCCGCCTCGACAGTATGGGCTTTATCTTCCAGCAGATGTATATGATGAAGAATCTGTCTGTCCTCGACAACATACTGCTGCCCTCTGCCGAAAGCAAAAAAGAAAAAATCAGCCGCAAAGAAAAGCAGCTGCGCGCTGAAGCGCTGATGCGCCGCCTCGGCATCATCGAAATTGCCGACAACGACATAAACGAAGTATCCGGCGGTCAGCTTCAGCGCGCCTGCATCGCCCGCAGCATGATAAACAACCCGAAGGTCCTCTTCGCCGACGAGCCGACCGGAGCCCTCAACCGCGCTTCCTCAGACGAGGTTATGGACGAGCTGGTCAAGCTCAACGCCGACGGAACCACAATAATTATGGTAACCCACGACTCCAAGGTCGCAGCCCGCTGCTCCCGCGTCATCTATCTCGAGGACGGCTGCATCCGCGGCGAATTCGTCAACGACTGCACCGAAGCCCGCGAGCGCGAGCGCAAGCTCGCTTCGTGGCTGATGGACAGAGGTTGGTAAACCTGAATCAGCCGGGGGACGTAAGTGGTGGCAGAAATTTCTGCCACCACTTACGTCCCCCGGCTGATTTTTAGCCACCACTTACGTCCCCCGGCTGATTTTTAAAATGCTTCTTGCCTGATTTTCGACTTTGTGATATACTATACATCTATAGAAATATATATCAGGAGGTTCGAAAATGAAACTCAGCACGATGACAAGCTTTTATTACAGCAACACACCCGATAAAATGGGGTATGCCAGAGCTCTCGAAAAAACTCACGAGGCAGGCTTTGACGCTATAGATTTCTGTATGTGTCCCATGCAGAGAAACGAGACGGAGCTCAATCTTGACGACTGGAGAGAAACTCTTGAGAAGATTGTCGCAGTGAAAGAGAAGCTCGGCCTTGATATCGCGCAGTCTCATCTTCCTTATCCCAAAATTGCCGGACGCCGTTCATCCAACACCGACCCGGGCTGCGAGATGAATGAGTATTTCAGAGAAATGACGAGACGCTCAGTCGAAATCTCAGGAGCTCTCGGTGTAAAGTGGGCTGTAGTACACCCGGTTGAGTATGAAAACGTGGCGGATGAGCTCTGTCCCGAGAAGAACGCCGCTTACAATCTGAAGATCTACGGACCGATTTTCGAGCAGGCAAAAAAGCTCGGCGTAGGACTTGCTTTTGAAAATATGGCCGATGCCGACGGACGCCGCTTCGGAAGCACTCCCGAAGACCTGCTTCGCATAGTCGAAGCCTTCAATGATCCGATGGTACAGGTCTGCTGGGACTTCGGACACGGAAACCGGGTATTTAAAAATCAGACAGAGCAGATTAAGAAAATCGGGAAGTATTTAAAGGCCACTCACGTCGATGACAATCTCGGCAAGGATGACCTTCATACCGTTCCTTTCCTCGGAAATGTTAACTGGCCGGGAATTATGAAATGTCTTCGCGAAATAGGATACGAAGAATGCTTCAACTATGAAGTGTCGCTGAGAAAAGTCCCCGCAGAGCTCGTTGATGTATACGTAAAATACGTATATGAGACGGGAAGATATCTCTTGAAGCTCTGATACTGCCCTAACGCTGTCTCTCACATCCGGAATATTTAGATAAGACGGATTTGAACAGGCCTGCGCGCTTTACGTCGTATGTTCCACGATTAAATTAAATACAAAAAAACTCTGATAAGGATATTTTTTATGAAATCAAAAACACTCAGAATCACTGCAGCATTGCTTCTTATTATTTCAGTATTTTCCGCACTGTCCTCCTGCGAAAAAGGCACGGACGTACCCGTTTCCACGGAAATCACAGAAGCACCGGCAGCTGAAAAAATCACGACCGAAGAGCTTACGACCGCAGAGGAAACGACAGAGGAACCCAAGGTTCAGGTGGGAACTCCTTCCGCCTACAACGTTATTCATAAGACGGTTTACAATGCGGCTCTCGACTGGAACGGCGGAACCTTCACCGTAGACAAAAATGGCGGCATTGCTTACTGGAATATCGGTGCCTGCAAAACTCTGAAAATAAACTTTCTGAACGTTTTTGCAAACTACAAGGTGAACGGAACCACTGTCAAGGGCTCCACGCTGCTGAATAATTATTACGAGAGCGTCGTTGAATATTGTGCTCCTGCCCTTGCGGTTGCCAAAGAAATGGGAATGAAGACGACGTCATCGCTTCCGATGTGCCTGCTCAACATAGAAGCGCATGAAAAGGCCGGTATGAACTGGAAGGAGTACTCCGTCAAGAATTCTGCGGGTAATTACGTCACTTCAGTCGACAAAACTACGGGCTATGCCTGCATAAACAACCCGAAATTTCAGGAGCTTGTCCGCAAGGCGAGTGTCACCGCCGCCAAAGGCGGACTTGACGGTATGTTCTACGATGCCAACCCCTACGCTTACGGCGTAGGATACAACTGCTGCTGCGATTACTGCAAACAGGAATGGGCGGAATATTCGAAGCAGATGACTGGGGCTTCAATCGCCATTCCGACAACCACGCTCAATCTGTCGGCCGAGGGACAGCGTCTGTTCTTTATGTGGAGACTTGACAATTACATAGATTTCGTTCTTGACGTTCAGAAGGAGTGTCAGAAATACAATCCCGAGTTCTCGGTCTGGCCGAATCTCGGCATAAACGGAACTCCGCACGCATATTATACGCTTAAAGGACTTGAAGATATGCTCGTTGAGTACGGGGCGCGGACTGTTGTGGCCTCCGGCGAGGAAAGCACCCTGTATTTCTTCCGTCAGTATGAGGCGCTCAACCCGAACACTCAGCTGATGACACAGTTCAACGGACTTTCATCCCAGGTTCCCGAAGATTATATGTATTATACTGCTTATGCAGAGGCCGTTGCGGGGAACGGAGCACTTATGGCTCCGACCACGACAAAGGGCACGCAGACCTTCTTCAAATTCATAGACGGAACAAACACAATAAAAGCAAATGATACTGAAGCCTTCGCCGACAGCGCCTCTGCCGCGTCCGTTGCAATCGTTTATTCATGGCAGAATATCGACGCCTATACACTCAGAATTACGGGGACGCTGACGTTTCTTGCCAATTCTCCCCGAAAGGCCGCCGTTGCCCTGGCAAGAACCGGTATTCCTTACGACTATATCTGCGCCGAAAAGAATCCATCCTTTGATGAAATCAGTCAGTACAGCCTGATTATCATCCCCGATCTCACGCTTCTTGACAAGGAATTCGAAGCAACTCTTTACGACTATATTCAGAATGGCGGAAAGGTTCTCATTCTCGGCACTGCCTTCGGAAGAACCTATACCGTGCAGTACGGCTGGAAATATGCCGAACGCGATTATGACGTCGCCGAAAAGTGGACCGGAACGAAGTTCTCTGCTATGACGACAGGCTTTACCGCCGACGTAGGACTTGGAAAGGTCGCATACGTAAAATCGTATCTCTCAGGCGCATCCGAAAGCGTTGCAAAGGTCAGCGAAGATTACCTGAAGATGCTTGAAACTCTCGGCGCCTATGACCTTGTAAAAGTCACTGAAGACAGAGAGGGATACGTTGAAACCACACTGCGTTCAAACGCAGACGGCTCGAAGTGGTGGCTGCACCTTATCACGTACGGCTCAAAAGGAGTCTATGAAGACAAGCCCGTCACCGTTACCGTCACAATCCCCTTCGGTCAGAAGGTCACCGCCGTCACCGGCGTTTCCCCGACCGTGACCTCCGCCCAGCAAAAACTCACATGGTCCCAGGACGGCGACAAGCTGACAATTTCCGTAAATCCCGGCCTCTGGTCGATGATAAGAATAGAGAAGAAATAATAAAATGCACCGGGGGACGTAAGTGGTGGTGCATTTTTGCACCACCACTTACGTCCCCCGGTCCGCCCCCCACGGCAAAACGCACTTTTGGAGGATGCAGCAATGAGAAAGCAAAATAAGAAACTATTGTCGGCTTTTTTGGCCGTTATCACTCTGATGCTCGCGTCATGCGGGGCAGGGCAGACTGAAGAAACTGCGGCGCTGACAGACGCCGCGACGGAAATGCAGGAAAAGAACGGGATTGATACGGTGAAGGATATGATTGAAAAGCTTGATATTAACAGCGAAGCGGCAGTGGCCGAAGTCTTTTCAAGGTTTGAAGCTCTTTCTTTTGATGAAAGATGTCAGTTGACGTATGAGGAGTACAAAAAGCTCAGCGATGCGGAATACAATCTTGTAAACGGAGCCCTCACGGCGGATGCGGAAAATCATATTCCCGAAATTCTTGCGGCCGTTGCAAGAGCATATTTCAATCAGTCTTATGAGAGTCGGACGGACTCCTCGGTGAAGCCGCAGACTCAGTATGACCAGTACAATTACAGAAGAAACTTCAATGCAACCCCCGAAGATGCGACGTCACAGAGGGCTTTGTATCTCGACTGTTCGAGCTTTGTGAACTCCGTCTATTATTTCACGTTTGCGAGAAACCTGCTTGAAGTGGGAAAATCGGTCAGCACAAAGAATATCAATGCAGATATGAAGACGCGGGAGGCGGGGCCCGATAAGGAATTGCTTTATTATATTACCGGAGATGAGCTTGCGGCATATAAAGCAAACGCTGCTGATGCGGCAGCTTTCTGGAACGAAGTCAAGAGCGTTTTGCAGCCCGGAGACGTTATCAATTATTACAGAGCGGATACGGGCCACGTTATTATGTACCTCGGAGACGGAAAAATCATTCATTCAACCGGTTCGGCAAACGCAAAGACCAGTGCCGGAGGTGTTGACCCGAAGACCTCGATAGAGAAGGCTGCAGTGGATGAAGCAGTATACGGCACGATAAATATAGACGACTGGGACAGATTTTTCACTAAAACCGTCACTCCCGCCACTCAGCAGGACGGAAGAAAAAGCACGTCAAACAGCTATCTCTTTGCCGATAACGTGACTGCAATCGCCATTTTCAGACCTGCTGACCCGGAAACGGGAAGAATGAGAAATTCAAGTCTCACCCCGTATGCAATTGCAAGATATCTGTACGATGGTCTGAATATAGAAAAGGCTGCCACACGTCAGGGGGCAGACCTTTATTACGGAAACAGCGTTTATTCCGGGGATGAGATTACGTTCAAAGTTACAGTTGTCAATACCTCGTCAAAGGCTATGATGTCAATAAATGCTGAAGAGGAAATACCGAAGAACCTTTCTTTCGTTTCCGCTTCTGACCCGGGTGTTTATTTTGCTGATGAGAACAAAATCTGCTTCCACGTCGGCAATCTCGGTGCCGGTGAAAAGGCTGAATTTACATACGTTTTGAAGGTCAATGAAGGCCTTGCCGGGGGAACGGATATTGAAGATTCGAAGACTTACGTAAACAGCATCAGAACCAACAAGCTGATTTATGAGCTTGCAGCCGTGAGAATCGACTCCGAAAAGATTGAAGCTGCCATAAACCAGACTCTCGGCACAAAATTTGACAACGATATAAAGGCTGCCGCTGCCGTATACGCAAAACTCGGTATTCCGGGAGCTGAACTTTTGAACTCCTTCGCAACACCGAAAGCGGTAATCAATAAGTATATCGTTTCAAATACGGTTATGCTTGCCGCCAAGGACAGCTCGGTACTCTGCCACGTAATATACGGTGGGCTTTCTGTTGCGAATGAGGAAATCACGAGTGCAAACAAAAGCCTGAAATACGAAAAAGTCAATACGCGTCTGCGCCGCGTTCTGATTTCCAATCTTGAGGACGGGGATATTATTTGCGCGCATTCCGGATATAACGATTCCTACACCGCATATATCTATTACAATCACGCACTGTACGGCCTTGATGCATCCGGCGCTTTTGCCGATCTTGACCCGTCGAAGCTTTCCATAGGAACGACGGTGCAGGATTATCTCGACACTCTGACGGCATACAAGGAATTTCTCGTATTAAGACCCTCTCTTGTTGGATAAAAAATAAAAAGTAAACCGGGGGACGGTTCTGCGGA
>DCGL01000102.1 GCA_002314565.1 Clostridiales bacterium UBA1779 | reverse complement strand
TTTCACCACCACTTACGTCCCCCGGCTAAATTTATTACTTACGGCTCATACTCGTTGTAAGCCTTGAGAGATTCCTGGATTGCGTTTTTCTTCGAGGCCCAGATTGAATAGATGGAGCCTCCGCCGTAAGCGTCGTTTAGGATGCCGGCGATACCGATGCCCATACATTCGGCGATTTCGGTCATCGTGGTGTCCTTGACGATGTCAATAACCTGACCGGCTTCGGGTTCGTATGCGCGCTTGGTCTTGATTGTGATTTCATAATAGTCGGCAATAACCGTATCGGTGGATACGTATGCCCAGTAATCGAGAACGGTGCCGAGTCTCTCGGTGTTGACGTTTATCGTATTCGGGATTGCAAAGCTGAGGGAGTTCGAATCGTCCTTGTGGATGTACTCCTTCTGATCCGAATTGTATTTCGGGTTCGGAGCCACACCGTATTCATCCTTCATCTCGATAAACTGAACCGAGCAGGTGATATCGGTCTGAGTGAAGAGGAAGTGACCGTTTGCAAACAGCTTTCTGCCCCAGTCGAAGACGTGGGCTGTGCCGGCGCCCTCCTGGTATATATCCAGAGCCTGAGCTATGCTGAAATCGAGAACGCAGTTCATATTGCCGAACGTCGCTTTGAGCTTTGAGAACAGGGCGTCGATCTTCTCGGTCTGGTCAGCAAGAACGACCTGAATGTCGTGATTCGAGTCAACCTCGGTAAGAGTAATGCCGCAGCCGCTTGCCATATGGGCAAAAACTCCGTTTCCGGCGCCTGTTTCAAGCAGCAGACCGTATTCGCCGAGACTGGTAAATCCGTTATCCGTTGAAACTCCCTGAACCATCTGCAGGAAGTGCTCGACATCCCATTTGTCCTCCTTTATCAGGTCATAGGGATTCGCGAGGTTGTAATCCTTCTGGATTCGCTTGTTCCAGTAGAAGAAGCGGGCTCCGCAGAATCTGTAAACGGATACGTCGTTTGATGCAAGATAGTGTTCTCCTGCAACCTCAAAATCCTTAAATCCTCTCTGATGCCACCAGGCAGTCGAATAATCGACGTCAAGTTCATCAAATGACATAAGCTGACCCGAGACGATTTTCGGAACCAGCACGCTCCTCATTGCGTGAAGCAGCTCGGCTTCGCAATCGCCTGCCTGTACCTGAACGCTGTAGGAATCCGAAGTGAAACCGTTTCTGACGTCGAGGACGACATTGTAATAGTCCTCAACCATATTGTTTCTCTTCATAACGGCCTGCGACATCAGGTCTGAGGTATCGCTCGAAAAGTTTGCAATGAATTCGCTGGCGTAGTCATTTGCGTTGTAATCTCTCTGCCAGACTACGAGCTTCTGGCCGTTATAATCGGCCTTCTTGAAAAGTGACTGAGTTTCCTCCTCACCCGCGCTTGTTACTTCTCCCTCAACGGGAATTGACGCCGTGGTTTCCGGAGCTTCAGTATTGACGTTTGCCTGATCCCCGCAGGAGCACAGACTGACAAGGCCCGCAAGGGTCAATAGAGCAAGGACATAAGCTACAGCGCGATGAAAACCGGAGAGTTGTTTTTTCATTGTGGTTCATTCCTTTCTGTGTCGTCGGTACGGTGTGTTGTATTATTTCGGGGCGGTCGCCAGCCCCGGGGAAAGTCGAACGGTAAATATTCAATTTTCGCGGATTACTTTTTTCCGGGACCGCCATTGATGCCGGATGGAAAATGAAATAATTATTCAGTCAATCCCGGCCTTATACTCCGGTCCCGGACTGATTATTTAAATCTGATTCTGCCTTATCCGCCGATTCCGTTCTGCCATTTTCTCTTGACTTCCTCGAAGACGGAGTCCGGAATTTCGGGCATTCCCTGCAGATTGTTCGTGATGTACTGGTCCCCGGCAATTTCCTTGAACGCGCAGGCAGTATCGTTTCTGTAAGCGTCTCTCTCCTCTTTGTTTCTGAGGTTCGGGCACTTGATCGGGATGTTTCCGCCGGCGATTGACTTCAGGCCGAGGGTTCCGGGCATGCACATCTCGACAGCCTGGTAAACGTCGACAATCTTCTCAAGCGCATCCTTGTCGCCGAGTATGCTCTTTACAAAATAATGGGTGGTGTAGTAGTCTCCGCCGTCATGTCCGGAGGCCTCGGCCTCCGCAATCAGAGGCTCGGGAGAATAAACCTTATGCTCTCCGTCTCCGTTATGACCGGGCTGCTCGATATACACACCGATCTGACCTCCGCTCATATCCTCACAGCCGCCGAGCGTGCCGTTGAGCTGGTAGCGGGACTTGCGGTTGGTCTTGATGTGGTAATGAACCGACTTCATAATGGCGCCGTTGTTCAGAGTGATGGCCTCCATACAGAAAGTGCCTGAATTCGAGCCCAGATTGTGCATATTCTGGGTTACAGGAGTTTCAAAAGCGACGACCTGAACGGGGCGCAGACCTGTCATATACAGAATAGGACCGATGGAGTGCGTGCAGTAGAATGTGGAGGGCATCAGATTTCTCCAGTGATCGCGTTCACCGTAGGTAATCTGCGGCCAGATGGGGGAGCAATCGTGCAGATACTCGCCCTCGGCATACTGCAGCTCGCCGAGAACTCCGCTGCGGTACAGTCTTCTCATTTCCCAGCGGACCTTCGTGTAGCAGTAATTTTCTGCATAAGCGTAAATCTTGCCGGTTTCCTCTACAGCTTCAATAAGCTCGACGGCTTCCTTCATGCAGGACATCGTGAGGCATTCCGACATAACGTGCTTGCCGCTGCGCAGGCATCTGATGGCAAAAGGAGCATGCTCGTGAGCATAGTTCGCAAGAATAACGGCATCCATATCGTATTCGATGAACTCGTCAAAGCTTGTAAAATACTTGATATCCACAGGGTAATTCGTTTCTGCGGCCACCTTGCGGCACTTTTCAAGCGTGGGCTCATACTTATCGCAGATTGCGACGACCTCACATTCGGGAATATCGATGAGCTGTCTGATTGCAACTCTTCCGCGGCTTCCGCCGAACACGCCTATTCTGACTTTATCCATTTCGTACACCTCATGTTTTTATTTAAAAAGGAGTTCAAAAACCGAGCTTCTTTCTGTATAATTAAGTATACCATAAGCTGTCCGTTGTGACAATATTCAAATCCCACTTTTCCGTGTCCTGATTTATGAATAATATGCCTTGAGTGCGATACCCTGTTCATATCAGAACATTAAAAGCGGACCGGGGGACGGTTGTGCGGACCGGGGGACGTTTCTGGTGGTTCA
>DCGL01000101.1 GCA_002314565.1 Clostridiales bacterium UBA1779 | reverse complement strand
TTTTGTTTTTCCGGCAAACTCGGGTGTTTGAAAATAAAATTCAGAATTGCTTGACAGTCTCCGAGTGCTGTGATATAATTCCCGCGTCAATTGAATTTGACGTGAAGTGAATATAGATTTTTGCTTATATATGCTCTGAAATATGGTCAGAATGTTTCTACCGGACTGCCGTAAATTGTCCGACTATAAGTTATTCCAAGGCTTTGGGACTCCTTTTATAATAAATACGTAAAGGGTCTTTTTTGCTTTTTATCGGGAATCGCTTATGTCGGTTCCCGATTTCTGTTTGTTCTCTTTCGGTGGATGATAAGAAATGATTTATTTTTTGACTTAATAAAATTTATTTTATAAGGAGTAAAGAATTATGAAAAAGATTCTTTCCGCTATCCTCGCCCTCGCTATGATTGCTTCTCTCGCTCTTTGCTTTGCAAGCTGCGATTCAGAAGTCAAGACCGTAACCAAAGACAACATCAAAATCGGTCTTATCACCATTCACGACGACTCATCCACATACGACAAGAACTTCATCGATTCCATGAAGGCTGCCGTTGCGAACCTCGGTCTGCGTGACGATCAGCTCGTTATCACCTCCGGTGTTCCCGAAGATGAAAACTGCTACAATGAAGCCAAGAAGCTGGCCAATGACGGCTGCGACGTTATTTTTGCCGATTCCTTCGGTCATGAGAGCTGGATGCTCCAGGCTGCCGCTGAGTTCCCCAACGTAACCTTTGCCCACGGTACAGGTACAATGGCTCACACTGAAAAGGCTGACAACTTCTCCAACGCTTTCGCTTCTATCTATGAAGGCAGATATCTTGCAGGTATTGCCGCAGGTATGAAGCTTCAGCAGATGATTGACGCCGGCACAATTACAGCAGATCAGGCTATCGTCGGCTACGTCGGTGCTTATCCTTATGCCGAAGTTAAATCCGGTTATACCGCTTGGTTCCTCGGTGTTCGCGCCATCGTTCCTTCTGCCAAGATGGTTGTAAGATTTACAAACTCCTGGTACGATCAGGACCTTGAATATTCAACTGCCGTTGCTCTTATCGAAACAGATAAGTGCGTCATTATTTCTCAGCATGCCGACTCCATGGGTGCACCCAATGCCTGCGAAGAGAGAAACGTTCCCAACGTAACTTACAACGGAACAACTGAGCCTCAGTGCCCCAAGACTTACCTTGTCGCTTCCAAGATCAACTGGACTCCTTACTTTGAAGCTCTCATCAACTCCAAGATCAACGGCACAAAGATGGATTACGATTACACCGGAACCCTTGCTGACGGTATGGTTGAAATGATTGCTCTCGGTGCTGCAGCCGCTCCCGGAACCCAGGAAAAGATGGACGAAGCCGTTGCCGCTCTCAAGGCCGGAACGCTCAACGTATTCGACTGCTCCAAGTTCACCGTAGGCGGTCAGACTCTTACAGAGTATATGGCTGACGTCGATACCGATGAAGCCTGGGCAAAGGACACACAGGTTATTATCAACGGTATTTTCCAGGAATCCAAGTTCCGTTCAGCTCCTTACTTCGATATCGATATCGACGGTATTGAAATCAAGAATAAATAATATTCGTTCATACTTCGGCAAAGCGGAGGCCAAACTCCGCTTTGCCTCTATTTCTTTTTATTTTTCATTATTCAAACTCTCACAATACAGAATGGAGTCTTAAGTGGAAAACAGAATTGCACTTGAACTGAAGAACATTTCGAAGCACTTCGGAAAAATTCAGGCCAACAAAAACGTCAGTCTGGACGTCAGAGAAGGGGAAATCCTTTCGCTTCTCGGTGAAAACGGTTCGGGAAAAACCACACTAATGAATATGATATCGGGTATATATTACCCGGATGAAGGCGAAATATTCGTAAGGGGCGAAAAGGCCAACATCACATCTCCCAAATCGGCCTTCAGTTACAGGATAGGAATGATTCATCAGCATTTCAAGCTGGTTGAAACCTTCACGGCTGCTGAGAATATAATTCTCGGTACAGCTGAAAAATACGATCTTAAATACGTAAATTCCCGTGTCAGCGAAATTGCCGCAAAATACGGTTTTGATATAAATCCAAAGAAAATGATTCACGAAATGTCTGTTTCCGAAAAGCAGACCGTTGAAATCATCAAGGTTATATACAGAGGTGCGGATATACTCATCCTTGATGAGCCCACTGCAGTTCTGACCCCGCAGGAAATTGAAAAGCTCTTTACGATTCTGCGCAATATGAAGAACGACGGAAAGTCAATAATCATTATCACTCATAAGCTCAATGAAGTTTTGGCTATTTCAGACCGTGTTTCAATTCTGCGCAAGGGTGAATACGTCGGAACGGTTAACACGTCCGAAACCAACGAAAAGGAACTGACCGAAATGATGGTCGGTGCCAAGATTAATCTTGAAATCAACCGCGTGAAGATAGAAAAGAAAAATCCCCTTCTTGAGATACGAGACCTCACCATTCTGAAAGACGACGGCAGCATTGCAATTGATAAAGTCAGTTTTTATATCAGAAGCGGTGAAATCCTCGGAGTTGCCGGTATTACCGGCTGCGGCCAGAAGGAGCTTTGCGAAGCAATTGCAGGACTTCACAAAATCACTTCGGGTTCAATTGTTCACGGCGGAGAATCCATTGTGGGAATGTCTTCAAAAGATATTATCCGCAAGGGTATTTCAATGAGCTTTATTCCCGAAGACAGACTCGGTATGGGTCTTGCTCCTTCTTTCTCCATAACAGACAATATGATGCTGAAAACCTACGGCGAAGGAAAAACTCCTTTCGTTGACAGAAACAGCGCAAGAGAAAGGGCGAAGGCTCTGATAGAAAAGCTCGGCATTGTAACTCCTTCAACCGAAACACCCGTCAGACGTCTTTCGGGCGGAAACGTTCAGAAAGTCCTCGTAGGACGTGAAATTGAATCAGGTCCTAACGTAATTATTACGGCATATCCGGTCAGAGGTCTTGATATTAATTCCTCGTATCAGATTTACGATATCCTGAACGAGCAGAAGGCAAAGGGAACTGGTATTCTTTTTGTCGGTGAAGACCTTGACGTTATGCTGGCTCTCTGTGACAAAATCATGGTACTCTGCCACGGTAAGATGATGGGCATCGTAAATGCCGATCACGTTACGAAGGAAGAACTGGGGCTTATGATGACAGGTGCCGTTAACCTCAATGAAGAACAGAAAGACAAGAATTTCGGTATTGCACGCGATTCTCAGCTTACTCCCGAACAGTGGGCAGAAGAAGAGAAAAAAGCAGGGAAGGAGAACAGGTGATGACAAAAGCCCAAAACAGTATTTCGGTTAAAAAAGAACCTCTTTTTCACGTCAGTAAAAACACCGTTCTCCCGTTCTGGCAGAAATCGGCATTTTTGAGCGGCGGAGTTCTGGCTGCACTGATTATCATTGCTCTTATCAGCGTTCTTCTGATAAAACAGAATCCCTTTAAAATATTCTCTGCAATTGTCAAAGGACCTTTCCTTGATCTCTGGTCATATCTTCAGAGCGCAGCCATGCTTCTCGGCTTTGCAATTGCAGTAGTTCCCGCCTTTAAAATGAAGTATTTTAATATGGGAGCCAACGGCGCGGTACTTATGTCGTGCGCAGCTGCCATAGTATGTATGAAATATCTTCCGAAAGTCAATATAGGCGGGTCTGCGATGCCGAACTGGCTTATTATGATTATTATGACAGTAGCCGGTATCATTATGGCAACGCTGTATTCTCTGATACCCGCAATTTTCAAGGCCTTCTTTGACATAAACGAAACACTGTTTACCCTTATGTCAAACTATATTGCGGCAAAATTCTGCGGATATCTGATTTATATCATGGATGAAAGCAAATCCGGTGTTCTCAATATCGTAAACAGAATTTCTCACAAGGGCTGGTTCCCCAAAGTCGGGGGCAACAATTACCTGCTTTCGATTATCGTAGTTCTGATTATGACCGCATTTATGGCAGTTTATATGAAATACACCAAACACGGTTTTGAATCCTCTCTCGTCGGCGAGAGTGTCAATACGGCAAGATACGTCGGAATCAATGATAAAAAGGTTATGCTCAGAACCATTGCTCTTTCCGGGGCACTTTGCGGAATTCTCGGTGTTCTGTATGCAGGTTCAATTTCACATACACTGACCGAATCAATCGGAGGCCTTGGCTTTACGGCAATTCTTGTAGCCTGGCTTGCAAACTTCAGCCCTCTGATTATGGTCGCCGTCGCGTTTCTTGTACAATTCCTTCAGACCGGAACGAATTACGTTGCAACCAGTCTCTCTCTCGGAAGTACGGACTTTTCTTCCATCTGCGTCGGCATTATGTTCTTCTGCGTTATTGCAGCACAGTTCTTTATTGAGTATAAAGTCGAACTTACATCCCGCGGACGTGAATTTTTCCATATCAAAGGAAACGTCAAAATGGTAGAAGGAGGTATTCACTGATGATCGGTTCTTTTAACCTTGTCGGCCTCATTGTTGATGCCATAGCAATTGGCACGGTTTACCTTCTTGGCTGTATCGGTGAAACTCTTACCGAAAAAGCCGGAAATCTTAACCTCGGAATTCCCGGAATTATGTGCTGCGGCGCTCTCGGAGGAGGCTTCGGAATCTGGCTCTGTTCTGACAAATGCACAGATCTTGCGGCGTCACCGGCATATATGTATGTCCTTGTGTCCATTCTTTGCAGCATGCTTTTTGCTGCGGCTGCCGGTCTGATATATGCCCTGTTTACTGTAACCCTCAAAGCAAACCAGAGCGTTGTGGGACTTGTGCTTACAACCTTCGGAATCGGAGTTTTCAGATTTTTTGCCAAAAAAATCAACAAGGATATCATATTTTCAGGTGCACATTATTACTTCAAGAATCTTTTCGGATATGAAGGAGACAATATTTTCGGAAAGATATTTCTCTCACACGGCATACTCGTTTATCTTGCAATAATTATTGCAATCTGTGCGGCATTTTTACTGAATAAAACCAAAGTGGGATTGAATCTTCGCGCCGTCGGTGAAAACCCCGCAACAGCAGACGCTGTCGGACTTAACGTTTCTGCTTACAAATATGCATTCATCCTCATCGGAAGTTCAATTTCAGGTCTCGGCGGACTTTATTACGTTATGGATAAATCAGACGGTACGAACTTTACCGAAGCTGCTATTGATTCCTTCGGATGGATGGCCGTGGCTCTCGTTATTGCAACAATGTGGAAGCCACTTGTTTCCATATTCGGTTCGATATTATTCGGCGCATTTTACGTAATGCCCGCATATCTGCCTCTGTCACGTAATATGAACAAGCTTTTCGCCATTGCTCCTTACGTTATCACCGTTGTCGTTCTTATCGTCATCAGATTTATGAATCAGAAGAACAATCAGCCCCCCGCATCACTCGGTCTTTCCTACTTCCGCGAGGAAAGATAAGCTTAATAAAAAAATCAACCGGCAGACCGAAAATCTGCCGGTTTTTGCTTGTGAGCCAAAGAACCGTCCCCAGGCTCGCTTTTTCTTATTTCTTTATCTGTCCGTAGTATGCGCCGGGGCCGTGCTTGCGGTCAAAGTGCTTGAAAAGCAGTTCGTTCTGCATAAGCGGGGTGGAATTGCCGGCGAAGTGAAGCATTTCGGTGCGATAGGCCATCTCGGCGATGACTTCCATAACGTAGGATACGTCAACGGACTCTGCTGCTGTCTGGCCCCAGGTGAAGGGACCGTGAGAGAAGACGAGAGCGGCGCGCATACGGTCAGCTCCGATTTTTTCAATTGCTTCAACTATTACTTTGCCTGTTTCGGCTTCGTAGTCTCCTGCAATTTCAGAAGGGGTAAGAGGACGTGTGCATGGTACGTCGCCGGGGAAGTAATCGGCGTGTGTCGTTCCGAGAGCAGGTATGCTGCGGCCTGCCTGTGCAAATGCGACGGCGTACATCGAGTGAGTATGTGTCACTCCGCCGATGCAGGGGAAGGCGCGGTAAAGGGCAAGATGTGTCGGAGTGTCCGATGAAGGACGCATATCGCCTTCGACGATTTTTCCTTCAAGGTCGAGAACGGGAAGGTCCGAGGGCTTCAGTTCGGAATACTCAACGCCGGACGGTTTGATTACGACAAGTCCTGTTTCGGGATCGCGTCCGCTGACGTTGCCCCAGGTGTTAATGACGAGACCGAGTTCGGTCAGTTTCATATTGGCGGAATATACTTCATTTTTCAGTTTTTCAAGCATGTCAAAACCTCGTAAAACAGTAGTTGTTTATATTATATAATATGTTTTTAATCAAGTCAATAAGGATTTTTAATTCTATCTATTGTATTTATGATGATAATGTGATAAAATATAATTTATCTATTTATCTGAAAATGGGGTTTTGTCCGATGGCTGAATTTTTGGAAAGAATGCAGTCTTTTATGCATAAATATGTATTCGACGTATTGGCTGAAATACGTCCCGTTGACATACTGGATATACTGATTCTGTCGGTTCTGATATTCAGTATTTTCAAGTTTATCAAAGAAAGAAGAGCCGGACGGCTTGCGCTCGGGCTTGGTATTTTTGCGCTTATTCTGATAGTCAGCGTGGCGCTTAATCTCAAAGCCATGAAGTATATTCTCGAAAATTTCTATCAGATTGGATTATTGGCAATCGTCATTATCTTCCAGTCTGACCTTCGCGCCGCTCTTGAAAAGGTCGGCAATACACCTATCAGAACTTTCAAAAAGAATTTTACCGAATCGGATTTCAATTCGACCGTTGAACTGGCTGAAATAATCAGCGACGCATGCAATAAGTTTTCTGCCGAACGTACCGGTGCCCTTATCGTTCTTGAACTTGAAACTAAGCTCGGCGATTATATGAGTCAGGGGACGATTATCAATGCTGACACAAGTGTTGAGATGCTTCGTACCATCTTCTACGAGGGAACCGCTCTTCATGACGGAGCGACGATTATCCGTAACAGAAGAATTTATGCTTCAGGCTGCTTTTTGCCGATATCTCAGGCAGACGTCAACAAAGATCTCGGTACGCGTCATCGCGCTGCACTCGGTCTTTCAGAAGTATCTGATGCCGTCGTAATCGTGGTATCCGAAGAAACCGGAACCATTTCAATCGCAAAAGACGGTCAGCTGTCAAGATTTTACACCTATGCAACTCTCAAACAGGCCATAGTCGAGTACCTTGCCCCCGAAGAAGTCCGCAGAGAAAGACAGAAGAATATGCGCCGCAACCTGAAGAGAGGTATGAAGGATGAATAATATAGATTCTGTCAATAACCTTAATAGTGAAGAAAAAAAGCAGCGCCGCTCGCCGATGATTCTTTCCAGAATTTTCTGCCTGCTCATAGCGGTTGTTATCTGGCTCTACGTTGTCAATATTTCATCCGGTGATTATGAGAAGACTTTTACCGTCGATCTTTCCGTGGAAGGGGTAACAGAACTGGCTCAGAGCATGGGAATGACGGTTTACGACCAGGCCGAAAGCCGAGTAAGCGTAGTGCTCAGCGGAAAGCGCAACGTCATATCAAGTGTACTTGAAGGCGATATCCGTGCCTTTGTTGACGTAAGCAGCATCGAAAGCTCAGGAAGACATACGACGGCAGTCAAAATCAGTGCTCCTTCCGGGGTTTCCGTAATTTCATATTCCCCCTCTTCAATCGACGTTATGACCGACCTGATTACCGAAGTAACGGTTCCGGTTGAAATTGACCTTCAGAAGTATTCCATTTCCTCCGGATATGAAATCGGAGCTTACAGCACCGATACAAATTCCGTAACCGTAAAAGGACCTGCCGCAACTCTCGGCAAAATTTCCAAAGCCAAGGCAGTCGTTGACCTTGGGGCGGGATGGATTACGTCAAGCTTCAGAAATTCCGCAGAACTGATTTTGGTTGATGCTGACGGGATCCAGATAAACAATCCCTTCCTGTCCTGCAGCGTCGATTCCGTCGACGTTGACGTATCCGTGCTTCTGAGAAAGAATATTTCTCTTGCAGTCGAATATGAAGCAGGTTTTGATTCTTCAAAAATTCAGTCGGTTTCAATCAATCCCTCCACTCTGGCGGTAAAGGGAAGTGCCGAAATTCTTACAGACATATCGAAACTTGTGATTTTGAAAATCGGCACTGATACAAAGGCGGATACGGTTATTAAGATTGCCGATCTTGATCTTCCTGAGGGTATTGAATATTACGGTTCAGCGGACAGAGTCAACGTCCATATCGAGTATAAACCGCTTGTTACGGAACCTCCTGTAACAACTCCTCCTGAAACGACTTCGAATCCGGAGACTACAAATACGCCGTCTGATACGGAAGCTTCTTCTGTCACGGAAGCAACCGAAATCCTTTCTGCCGAATAAAATTCATCAGCCGAAAGATACGAATTTCAGAATAGTTTTGAGATATTAATTTATAAAAAATCATTTCATAAAAGAAAACTCAGATTAAGATAAATGTGCAGTTGTTTTTGTGTTATGTGTAAATGTGTGAGTGTAATAGTATATGAGTTATTCAAATCAGAAGAAAAAATGGATTATTAAAGAACCCGTTCTGCCTTATTCATCACAGTCGGAAAGAGAAAATATTGTCCGCAAGATTTCCGCGGAATTCAATATTCCCGCAATCTGTGCGGGGCTTATTGCCGACAGAGGTTTCCGCACGTCGGAAGACGTTCACAGTTTTATATTCAATAACTATATAACCGGCCGCGATCCGTTTCTGCTTGCGGATATGGACCGTGCCGTTGAAAGACTTAAGAAAGCAATACAGAACCCCGATGAAGTCGTCGCCATCTTCGGCGACTATGACGTTGACGGGGTTACCAGTGTCAGCACCTTATATCTCTATCTCATTTCAAAAGGGGTTAAAGTCGGTTATTTCATCCCCAAAAGAAGCGAAGGCTACGGTATGAACAAGAGCGCCATCGGGCGTCTTGCGTCACACGGTGTTACTTTGATTATCACCGTTGATACCGGAATAACCGCCATTGAAGAAATTGATTATGCAAAATCTCTCGGCATCGACACGATAGTCACAGACCATCACGAATGCCGTGCCGAGCTGCCTGATTGCTGTGCAGTCGTCAATCCCCACCGTCAGGATTGCTCTTACCCCTTCAAAGAACTTGCGGGAGTCGGTGTCGTTTACAAACTGATTACCGCAATGGAAATTCGCTTTGCCAGAGAAGAAGGCAGAAACGAATATGAAGCCGAGAGAAACGTTCTTCTGAGCTACGCAGACCTCGTATCAATCGGAACGGTAGCCGACGTAATGCCTATCGTCGACGAAAACCGTATGATAGTTTCCTTCGGTCTTAAAATGCTCTCTCAGTCGAGACGTAAGGGTATAACTGCCCTTATTGAGGCCTCCGCAAAGCGCCTTGAAGGTCAGATGACGTCCTCCTTTATCAGCTTTACGATTGCCCCGAGACTCAATGCAGCGGGAAGAATGGACAACGCATCAATAGCTGTTGAACTCCTTTTGTGCAATAATGATATTGATGCCGCAAAGATGGCAGAGAGACTCTGCGAGATAAATCAGCAGCGTCAGGTTGAAGAAAACAGAATTGCAACCGAGGCCGAGGAGAAGCTTGCAGCCGATCCTACGTTTATGGATGACCGTGTGATTATTCTGGACAGTGACGACTGGATGCACGGCGTAATCGGTATCGTTTCATCGAGAATTACGGAAAAGTACTCAAAACCGTCTATTCTCATCACGTTTGACGGGGCTACTACCCCGGGAATCCGTTCACCTCTCGACGAAGGTAAGGGGTCCGGTCGTTCGATTTCCGGTCTGAATCTGTTCAACGCCCTGTCCGACTGCGAGGACTTACTTCTCAGATACGGCGGACACGAGCTTGCTGCCGGCCTTTCCGTCCGCAGACGTGACATCCCTATGCTCAGAAGGAAACTCAACGAATATGCCAAGAACCACCTGTCGGACGATTATATGATTCCGACCTATGAGGCGGATATGGAGATATCACCTGAGATGATTACTCTTGAGCTCTCGGATGATATCACACGCATTATGGAACCCTGCAGCACCGGAAATCCGCTGCCCGTTTTCATTATGCGCGACGTGGTTCTCACACAAATCCGCCCGATTTCTTCCGGCAAGCACACCAAGATGCTTGTAAAGAAGGATGGCTTGAGCTTCCAGGCTATTTTCTACGGGGCCTCCGTCTCCGACCTGAACTACGACGTCGGCGACAATCTCGACCTTATGTTTACCCTGTCTACGAACACATATCAGGGGGTCAGCAGCGTTCAGCTGATTCTTTGCGACGTCTGCTTCTCGAAAAAATGCTACGAAAAGCGTCTTTATGACAGAAAACGCGTAAACGAACTGCTTTCGGGCTCCTTTTTCAGTCCGGCGGACAATTATCTTCCCGAAAGAGACGATTTTGTCGCAATTTTCGGTATACTCAACGATTTCCTGAAGTCCGGAAAGGACAGCTTCAGTGACAGATATATGATGAACCGCCTTAAATCCGATAAGCTTGATACGAGGATAAACTACGTCAAGTACAAGCTTATTCTTTCCGTTTTGTCGGAGCTCGACATTTTCCGCATCCATATGGATCCGGTCGTTTCCGACGAAATCGGCTCACAGTGGTGCCTGCCTCAGGATTACGTATCGGTTCAAAGAGTCTTCCATCCCAGAAAAGTGGAGCTCGACAGTTCAAATATTCTTTCGAATCTGAAAATCCAGAGCGGAATCCGCTCATAAAACGGAGTCAAATAATGTCAGACGCCCTACAATACTGCCTTGACAGAAATAAAATAATTACCGCCGAACCGAGACCCTGGGTAAACCCCTACGAGGGCTTTATTCTGATGCTCGAGAACAGCGGACTTTCATACAATATTCAGAAAATCAAGGACGCATATGCCTACGCAAGCGCTCTTCATGCCGGTCAGTTCCGGCAGAGCGGCGAACCGTATATATCCCATCCTCTGGCCGTCGCTCAGATTGTTGCCGAGCTTCATCTTGACACGGATTCAATCTGCGCCGCCCTGCTTCATGACACCGTTGAGGATTGTTCGGATAAAACGAATCTCAATGAAATTCAGAAAAGATTCGGCGACACAGTCGCCATGCTCGTTGACGGTCTTACCAAAATCGTTCCTCTTCACATTGAAGACAAGGAAGAAGCTCATATTGAAAACCTGCGCAAGATGATTCTTGCGATGTCGAGAGACATACGCGTAATTTTCATCAAGCTCTGCGACAGACTTCACAATATGAGAACCCTCTCGGCAAAGTCCGAAGAAAAGCAGAGAATCATCGCCCTTGAAACCATGCAGGTTTATGCACCTCTTGCACACCGTCTCGGTATGCAGAAGGTAAAGCAGGAGCTTGAAAATCTCGGACTTTTCTATCTCGACCCAATAGGTTACGACGAGGTCCGCAATCATATTGATGCTAAATACGGTCACAACAAGGATTTTATCGAAAATATCCGCAAAACCGTAGAAGAAAGACTCAAGTCCTACAATATTCATTTTGAGCTTGAAGGACGAATCAAGACCGTATACAGCATATACAAGAAGATGTATTCGCAGAATAAGAGTTTTGACGAAATTTACGACTTCTACGCACTTCGTATACTTGTCGATTCAGAGCTTGACTGTTATTACACTCTCGGTCTTATCCACGAAATGTTCAAGTCTATGCCGGGACGTTTCAAGGATTACATTTCAACCCCAAAGCCCAACCTTTACAGATCTCTTCATACAACCGTTATAGGCAAGGACGGTATACCTTTTGAGGTACAGATCCGTACCTGGGAAATGCATGAAATCGCCGAATACGGTATCGCGGCTCACTGGAAATACAAGTCCGGTGCAAAATCCGGTGCGGATTATGACAACAAGCTTGAATGGATAGCAAGACTTGTTGAAACCGAGGACGCAACGCGCGACCCCGATGAATTTATGGCAGCCATCAAAACCGACGTATTCCACGATGAAACCTACGTTTTCACTCCCAAGGGCGACGTAATTTCACTGCCTTACGGCTCTACGATGATAGATTTTGCCTACGCAATTCACTCTGCGGTCGGAAACAGAATGGTCGGGGCAAAAATCAACGGAATGATAGTTCCTATTGACAGAGTTCCGAAAAACGGTGAAATCGTCGAAATAATAACATCCTCAACGGTCAAGGGACCGAGCCGCGACTGGCTCAATATCGTCAAAACGTCAGAAGCCAGAACCAAAATCCGTGCCTGGTTCAAAAAGGAAAAGAAGACTGAAAACATTTCTGTCGGACGTTCTATGGTTGAGACCGAATTCAAAGCATATAACCGCACTTATTCCGATGCTCAGTTTATTTCAATCTGCGAAACCGTTGCAACGAAAAACGGCTTTTCAAACGCAGATGATATGTTCAATACCCTCGGTTATGGCGGCGTCCCCTTTTCAAAGCTCTCAGCAAAGCTCAGAGATGAGTTCGATAGGGTTGTTAAGCCCGCCGAACCCGTCGATTCTGTTGAATTGCGTCCCATCCGCAGCTTCGGCAAGGTCAAAAAGGACGGAGGGGTATCCGTCGAAGGCCAGACAGGGTGCTCCGTCAAGTATGCCAGATGCTGCAATCCGCTTCCCGGTGACAGAATCATCGGTTTCGTCACTCAGGGATACGGCTTGTCAATACACAAAACCGACTGTCCGAACGTCGTCCGCGGTCTCTGCGATGAAACAAAGAAGGACCGCTTTGTCAGCGTAAGCTGGGAAAGTGCCGAGGCTGCCAAAAACACGGACGTATACGAATCGGTTATCAATATTTTTGCGGAAAATTCAATCAGCATAATTGCCGATATAACTCAGACGCTGCTTGATATGAGGGTTTCCGTCCTTCAGATAAATTCACAGCCCAAACCCGACGGCACAGTAACCGTTTCCGTAAAAATTGCCTGCAAAAATACCGATCATTTCAATTCAATCGTTTCAAGAATCAGATCTTTGAAGAACGTAACGAACGTTACGAGAGGTTACCTATGATACTAAGAGTCAAGGGCAATATCAACAGGTACTATATTCAGACCCTCAGTATGATTTTCTTCCCCGGGGCTTCATTTCCCGAGGATGAGCAGCCGGGGCCTATGGTGCCGGAATTATATCTTTCGCTTGAAAATTCGGAATCGGGTTACAGGGCTGTCTGCGACTGTTCTCTCGACGGGGCTTCGGCTCACGCAGAGAAGGAGCTGAGTCTTGAAGGCCTTGACGACGAACGCTGCCGTAAGCTGGTTGTAGGAGATGCCGTCATCTCGGCACTCGGAGACCTTATGGAATACCGTCCGAGCTGGGGTATTCTTACGGGAGTCCGTCCGTCTAAGGTTGCAACCGAGATGCTTAACCGCGGGATTTCCAAAACCAGAACGAAGAAAACCCTCGTTTCCGAATACTTTGTGTTCCCGAAAAAGGCATCACTTGCAACAGAAGTTGCCATCAACGAGCAGGCAGTTCTGTCAAGGAATTCAAAGAACGATTTCAGCCTGTATATTTCCATTCCTTTCTGCCCGTCGAGATGTGCATACTGTTCCTTCGTTTCATACACGTCAAAGCGCTTTCTGTCTCTCATACCCGATTACGTTGACAGAGTCTGCGTTGATCTGCGCAGGGTTATGGCTGAAGCCAAGCTCCTCGGTCTCAATCTGAGAACCGTATATTTCGGCGGAGGGACTCCGACAATTCTTGAACCTTCACAGATGAGACAGATTCTTTCCGTGCTCAATGAAACGCTGGAGGGAAAAATTCCCGATGAATTTACGTATGAATCCGGCAGACCGGATACCATTACCGAAGAAAAGCTGAAAATACTGCGTGACTTCGGTGTAAAGCGTATCAGCGTCAATCCCCAGACTCTTTGCCAGGACGTTCTTGACGGAATCGGCAGACATCATACGGTTGAGGATTTTTACCGTGCGTACGCCATGGCGCGGGACGTGGGAATTGAGATAATCAATACAGACCTCATAGCAGGACTGCCGGGGGATAATTTCAAAAAGTTCTCAGCGTCTGTTGACGGAATAATCGCTCTGAATCCCGAAAACGTAACGGTACACACCTTCTGCGTAAAACGTTCGGCGGCAATCAATCAGGAAGAGGGAATTTATTCAATGCGCGGCGGTGACGTCGGCAAATGCGTCGATTATTCTCAGATCAAACTGCAGCAGTCCGGATACATCCCCTATTATATGTACCGTCAGAAAAACACTGTCGGAAACTTTGAGAATGTCGGCTTTGCAAAGCCCGGACTTGAAGGGAAATACAATATCTATATGATGGAAGAAGTACACAGCATCCTCGCCGTAGGTGCAGGTGCCGTTTCAAAGTTCGTACGCCTTCCCGAAACCTCACAGGATAAGCCGGTTATACGCCGTTATTTCAATTCAAAGTATCCTTACGAATATCTTGACAGAGAAAACTGCGACGGACTTATCGAAGAGCTCAGAAAGTTTTATAAGGAGTACCCACTGTAATTGCAATGAGACTGGATAAATATTTAAAGGTAAGCAGAATTATCAAGCGGCGCACGGTAGCCAACGAAGCCTGCGACGGGGAACACGTTTACGTAAACGGACGTATCGTCCGCGCTTCATACGAGGTTCATCTCGGCGATGAGATAACCGTTGCCTTCGGCAAGCGCAAGCTCACCGTCCGCGTAACAAAAATCACCGAGACTGCCGGAAAAGACAGTGCCGGTGAAATGTATGAGATAATATCTCAGGAATAATTTTTCTCTCGGGCGATAAGCCTTTTGTTTCATTTTTACTTGCTCTCTGAGCGGAATTGCGGGTTATAATATGAAAATCAGTCTTTTTTCACAGTATAACAGAACACAGGACTCACCTTCAAGGGGATGGGTGGTTCTCAGACTTTCCCTGATTTTCGTGGCGATAATACTTCTCATCATATCCGTAAAACTTGTGCTTGATTATTCCGCCCTTGTCGAAGAGCGAAAACAGCTTGAAATCAACTTAAAGAAGATCAAAGACGAAAAAGCAGAGCTTGAATACTACTACACGTCCCCGATTGACGAATATTACGTACGCAAATATGCCTGGGAACTTTACCGCCTCGTTCCGCGCGACGGAAAAAACTACATAACGGATCCGACAAAATAAAAAAATGACAGGGGACGGTTCTTTTGTCATCTCGCCTTCAGGCCGAGATGACAAAAGAACCGTCCCCTGTCATCTTTTAAAACATATCAAACGTTAAATCTGAATACCGTGATGTCGCCGTCTTTCATGACGTAGTCCTTGCCTTCGCTTCTGACAAGGCCGGCTTCTTTTGCGGCGGTCATCGTTCCGAGCTTCATCAGATCGTCATAGGCGACGATTTCGGCACGGATAAATCCGCGTTCGAAATCGGAATGAATCTTTCCGGCAGCCTGCGGGGCCTTGGTGCCGCGGACGATGGTCCAGGCACGGACTTCCTTGGGTCCTGCCGTGAGGAAGCTGATATAGCCGAGAAGGGCATAGCTGGCTCTGATAAGCTTGTTTAGTCCCGGCTCGGCAATTCCCATATCTTCAAGGAACATAGCCTTTTCGTCAGCGGAGAGCTCTGCAATTTCGGCTTCGATACCGCAGCTGACTGCGATTATGCCGGAATTTTCGGACTCCGCAAACTTCTTAAGAGCAACGTAATGAGGATTGTCAAGGGGTTCCTGTGCGGCCCCGGTTTCATCGACGTTTGCAACGTAAATAACGGGTTTTGCGGAAAGCAGGGGCATATCCGAGATAAGAGCTGCCTCGTCCTCGGTCAATCCGAGAGCGCGGGCGGATTTGCCCTGGTTGAAGCCGTCTGTAAGTCTTTCGAGCAGGTCAACCTCGGCCTGAAGCTTCTTGTCGTTTCTTGCAAGCTTGCGTGATTTGTCAAGTCTCTTTTCGGTCAGTTCAAGGTCTGAGAGAATGAGCTCATAGTTGATGGTTTCAACGTCTCTGATTGGGTTGACGCTTCCGTCAACGTGAATGATGTTAGAATCTTCAAAGCATCTTACGACGTGAAGAATGGCGTCGCATTCCCTGATATTTGAAAGGAATTTGTTTCCGAGACCCTCGCCCTGTGATGCTCCTTTTACAAGGCCGGCGATATCAACGAATTCGACGGTGGCAGGAGTATACTTTTCGGGGTTATACATCTCGGCCAGCTTGTCCAGTCTGGAGTCCGGTACGGGAACGATTCCGACGTTAGGTTCAATTGTGCAGAAGGGGTAGTTGGCTGATTCGGCTCCGCCGCCGCAGAGAGCATTGAACAGTGTGCTTTTTCCGACGTTGGGCAGTCCGACAATTCCGAGTTTCATATGTTGTGTATCCTTTCAGGCCGTTCTTTTTACACAAAAACAATAAAAAAAGCGGCTGTTCACTTTTTTTGCTGTAATATTATATTACGATTTCAAAAAATAATCAAGCTTTTGATAAAAATAGTCTGTGTCAAGTTTTTGTAGGAG
>DCGL01000043.1 GCA_002314565.1 Clostridiales bacterium UBA1779 | reverse complement strand
CCCGCCCCTGCGTGAGGGGCGACAGCAAAATCTCACAAATAATAGATGTAAAAATGAGAATAATACTGCAATTAGCATTCAAAATGCTATGAGTCTTAGAAAAAAACGATAATCTGATGTGATTTCACTCGGAAATCTGGTAGGATTTACGCGCCGATCTCCCGGGAAAACCTGTATGGGAAATATCGGCGCAGCTTTATTATACGATAAGCGGTTCTCCTGCTTCGACTCGTGCGGATTTTCCGATTACTTCAATTTTATTCTGATATGTACTTCCAATACGATATATCCGTACTGAATCAACTGTATCATTGATGATTTTCATAAGGCCGGATTTCAGCTCGACGAGCTGTGCAGGGTCGAGCATGACCTCAAATACGGAATTCTGGACACGCGAACCGTATCGTTCACACAAATGCGCCACCTTACGGAGACGTTTTTCACCTTCCTTGTCAGTCGTATCAACATCATATGTGAGAACAAGCATCATTGGGATTACCTCCAGATAAACGGCGGGTATTCGTCGAGGTCTCCCCGCAATACTCTCGCAAATAACATGGTCTGAACATACGGAATCATGCCAATGGGTATTTTTTCACCGAGAAACGGGTGGATTATTTCTTCCTGTTTCCGTTTCTGCCAGTTTGCTATTAAGGTTCGCCTTCCGTGGTCATTGAGCATGACTGCCTCTTCACCTTCCTCAAAGTCCTTTTTGGAAAGCATTCCTTTGTTGAAAAGAGAAATGACAAAACGGTCACATAACGGCGCACGCAATTCTTCAATCATATCCAATGCAAATGAAGCACGCCCGGGACGAAGAGAATGCAGATAGCCCGCCGCAGGGTCAATACCCACTGTCTCCATTGCTGACTGCATTTCATGGGTAAGGAGCATATAGGTAAAGGAAAGAGCGGCATTTACCTCATTTCGCGGTGGACGGCGACTGCGTGTCACAAATCGAAAGTTGCCGGGATTATCCGAAAGCATAATGTCAAATCTGGCAAAATACGATGTTGCCGCAGCTCCTTCAATGCCACGAATTGAGTCAATGTCATTGACAGAAGCCAATTTCCGTGCAGAATCACTTAATTGTTCCATTCCCAGATGCAGGTCATTGATTCCTGTATTCGTCTTACAGACCCGCGCGGCTCTTGTTAATACAAGCTTGCTGTTTCGGATTTTTGCAAGAACGAAACTGCGTACGAGATTCCTGCAAAAGTCCACATCGTGCAGGCTTTCGTACTGCTTCTTTCGTAAGAGAACATTTCCACTTATGGGACCATAGAATCGTCCCATAAAGTGTCCGTTTTCACTGAGAAAAGTCACGCTGATTCCATGATCTCCGCAAAATGCCAGAAGGGGAGTGGAAACAGTCATTTTACCGAAACAGACGATTGAATCAATCGTCAGAGCGGGAAGCGACAGCTTTTCCTCCTCTCCGATTTTTATGCAGATATTTTCATTTCTGTTGTATAGATAACTTTCCGGTGTAAGTACATAAAGAGTATTCAAGAGCTTTTTCATGGTGTATCTTCCTCGATATTTCCCTCTGCTTCATCGCGAAGCCTTTGCAGATAGCTTTTTGACGAATTTTTGACTTTGGGCATACACAAATCGGCTAATGAACAGCGACGGCATTTAGCACTGTATTCGGCAGCAGGAACAGACAGCGCAGAACGGATGGAATGCAGTTTCTGTGCGCATTCCAAAGTTCGTCTCCTGAGAGCATCATCGAACTTTACCTCATGTCTGCGGTGTGAGGAGATAAAAAAGAGGGCACCTTCGGTGATGGAAGTACCGAACATTTCTTCCAGACAGATTGCCTGCGCACAGAGCTGGATATTGTATTCATCTTCATCCCGCACATTTCCATGCTTATATTCGATGGGATATAGCTGTACAGGAAAATCCGCGACAGGAATACGGCATCCGTTTTCATTGCGTACAGCTTCAATACAGTCACATTTACCGTTTATCTCAAGCCGGTCGGAAAAGACGGTATACTCATAAAGTTTTATGAAGTCTCCGCGCCTTTCGACGCGCTGAGTATGAACATTTTCATGCTCAGCGCGTCCTTTGGCAGTGTCAGTACTTTCAGACCAAAGTCGTTCATTCAAGAGAAGAGCGGCACGGCGCGGACAATAGCATACCTGCGATAACCATGATAGCGGCAGATATTCCCTGTCATCCATTTGAATTTCTGAACCATTCTTCGTTGTCCGGCAGAGCATTCCACACGATTTCACTGAAAGCATCGGGCTTAAAGCCGATTTCGACACCCTTGGGAACTTTATCGAGTGCCACGCTCGCGTTGTAATCCCTGTAACTGCGCGGGAACTGAACCTCTGCTTTCTTTTCAACGGTTACAAGCTCAAAAAGCTTATGAGCAGGAGCACATCCGAGCTTAGCCTGCTTTGAACGTTGATTTTCATCGCTGTCAGTTCCGACGTGTTTGAAAATAATGAGCGGGGAGACAACTTCCATTTCACCCTTGCTTGCACTGCGGTCATGCTCATACATATTCAGAATAGCCTCAAAAAGAATTTCGAGGTCATTGTCGTCGAAGCCGGTTTCGGCGGCAAGATTTGCGCTGATAAACCCTCTGATTTCATACAGTCCGAATGGAATAAGCTGTTTGCGTCCCATGGTACGAAGGGAATCTTCATCGGAATTTCTTTCAATCTCCGTATATTCTTCCAGCGTCTTGTCTTTTTCGCCAAGTGTTGCCGCCATTCTTGTAATTGAAACATCCAGAGGAAGAATACGGTCAAGGCTTTTGCCAAACGCAATCTGAACAGGTCCGCGAACCTGTCCGGCATTGGGACCGGTTGACATGACCGCACCGAAGGTGCGAACATCGTAGAAAAGCTGACAAGCCGCTTTTCGTCCGGCATATACGGCATTTTTATCCTTTGCGCCCTCAACCCCTGCCTCACGTCTGGCTTCGGCAATGTGACGGTTGATATTTGTTGCCTGTTGAATCAGCATATTCATCCCGGGCTCATCGCCATGAGCGGTCAGGACATAGTTGCGGATGCGGCGTTTGGTGGCAACATCGGAGATGAACCCAATCATCGTTTCAGGGTCCATGCGAGGGGTATTTCCCATATCAGGGTCACCGTTGGGATTTGCATTCGTACACGCAAGATAGAAAAGAAATTCATAACGGTTTTTAATCGGTGCCATGTTACGCTTCCTCCTTTTTGGGCTGAATTTTACATTCTGTTGTTTCTTTTTTTGCCAAAGCATCTTTTCGCTCTTTTTCAAGACACGCACACATTTGACGGTAACCAAGTGCAAAGTAGCTTTGTTCTTCAAGATTTAACGCAGACGGCAGTTTATGAAACTCGTCTTTGCCGAAAAATGCGTAAGCTTCGTTGAGATGACTTTCGTATATTCGGACGAGTACGGGATTGGTAATTTTGTCGAGATGGAATTTTGACATTCGTTCCAGCGTACCAAGAACAAGGGAAGGGGTTCTGCTTGCAGAGGCGTAATAACGCTGAACAATACCGGCATTGACACCGGGCATTGCCTTATTTTGAATATCGGCGTAAATTGCTGTAATAGCCCCGCAATGGTACGCCATATTAGGGAATTTGCTGTCATAGAATGGCATAAGTAAGACCTCCTCATCTCGCATTCTTCGTTTTCTCATCAGACAGACCTTCAGCCACTGACAGGCGATTCCATCCGGCAAATATCCATATCTGTTGTTTTCATCTGGATCGAGCATTGTGGATTTGATATATGCCAACGCACGAGCGGCAACCGAGTCAGGCAGAGGCGTTCCGTTGATGATTGCCATGATTATGGATGGCGTGATACCTGCAAGCTCTTTTTTCATCCGTTCTGACGGATTTTTGTCGGATTTCTGACGCGACATAAGTCTTGTGAAGCGTACCCACAGCGATTGGGGTTTTATCATACCTGTTCCGAGGTTATCACACAGTGAAAGGTCGTCATTCCAAAGGTTGAGATTTTTTTGAAGGCTCTCATAGCTTCCAGGCTCATATCTTCGTATCATTGCCCGACCGTTTGCGCCGGAAATCAGCAGAATATGATATTCGTAGGGCAGAGAAGGGTTTTTAATACCGCTTTTTACGCTTTCAATGAGCTTGTCCGCAAAATTTCGGGCGGTATTTGAGATTTCCGTTTCGTCCAAAACAGGTTTACCTTCTTCATCTTCTTCATCCACATCGTTATTGCCGCCGAAGCTGTCCATCTCTTCGTCATTTTTGGAATCTCTGAGGGTTTGCATGAGCGTATCATATTGAGGTTCTATTTTCTTGTCGTACCAGTGAACAAACTTCATGCCTGAGAAGACCGGAGCCGTTGGATTGAAATCGCGGTTTTTATCACGGTCATACATAGCAGGAGAACCTTTTAACAGGTCGTTCAGAGCATCCTTTACGACAGAGAAAGCTTCCTCCGAAACAGGGGCATTTGCCGATTGCTTGAGACCGTAAGAGCAGAAAGCATTTTTATCAAAGCAGAACAGTGCTTCCCCTCGTGAATGTCCCCCCACTGTTTGAAGACCGTTTACCGTCGGAAGCGTTGCAAGAGGTGACGTGGATTTGCCGGTTATCAGACAGATGGTATTTCCGTTTTCAGATGTGCCATAGGACTTGTAAAATTGTGTACGATAATCAGACCACCATTCCTTAACGCCGGAAGCATCCGTAATCGGAGTACTGTCAACCTTAAATGAGATTCGGTCAGCAGCTTTGAGTTTCAGTTTTTTGGCTCTATCGCATATTGCGGAAAAGCAATCTGGATTTTCAAGTGCTTTCAGGCATACTGCATGAAGCGGCGAATACTCCGAGCTGCTTTTAAGCATTGCGTGAAAGAATGCTTTTTTAACGATGTTATTTTGCTGCTTTTTGATTGCTTTGACATCATTTTCTTTCGGCGTTTCGTCAGACGTTTTTTGAGGGGAAACGGCAAGAATAATTTCGGCTTTTTCAGCCAGAGGATTGCATTTATCGGGGCCGTTGGCAAGTGAACCAATATCCGGGCAGATTTGTGATTCATTCTCACATTTTTCAATATCAATAAAATCACCGTTTAGGGAAATATTGATATAAGCTCGAATTGCTTTAGGCGTAAATCCCGGGGCGATTGCAAGGTTGTTCCTGATGCCGTAGTCGTACAGAGCTTTCAGCATGATTTCACACCTTTCAGAACTTCATCACTGTCATAAGGCGGAACAATAATGACACCGTGATCCATTACGGCATGGTAGAGGGATAAACAGGGTTTTGCTTTTGCAGTGACAGAACAGTTGTGCAGGTCAAATACGTCATAAACCATTAGACCAAGGTCGCAGCTTTCATCGACAGGTTTGCGAACGCCATCGCTTTCCTCAAAATAGCAGACAAATTCGCGTAAACCAAGTGAAGGCTGGTAGAAGGCTTTGCCGCTGCGGATACGCCGGTATGCCTGACAGTAAAGCTGTTCAACCGACCCTGAAAATTCGGGCTGAGGACATATGACCGCCGAAAAACGGTAACGTACATCTTTCAGTGCCTGTGTCTGTCGTTGGGTTCGGTCATCATCAGTATAGATGATAGAAGATGAAATATCGGATTTAATCGAAGCGGTAGATTTAACCTCGTTGCGCATAAAGCTGATATACTTTATCGGATTCAGAACTTCAATGCGCGTAATCTGCCAGTAGAACTCTGCAGGTTTTGAATAAATAGCCGAATAAATACCTCGTACCGCCGACGGGGTAGGAACCGAGGAGGTAAGTCGCTCGACCTTTGCCCAAGGCGGCGTGAAACAGGCGAAGTCTCCGAAGACTTCAATGGTAATTTCGGGATTCATAGTTATCAACCTCCATTTGATTTTGCCACCTCCATTGTGTGCATCCCCACTCACGGCGGGGATGCGATAATAAACTTTTTTCAATTCTTCCCGCTAAGATTTAATATTCTTAGCGTCAAGTTAATTATAAAGCATCAGTGACGATTTATCAATATGAAAAAAAGATTTTATTATATTTATTTTATCTTTATACTCTTATACCGTGTAACTAGCCATTGTTTTGTCGGCAGATGCAAGACCCGTAACAGAATCGTATTTGTCCTCAAAGCCTGTATTCAAAATATAATAGCCGCTCTCACGCGCATGACCGGGATAACCGATTTTCAGCGGAGTTGCGATACTCATTATATATTTAGTGTCAAAGCTGTTGACGGTTATCGGCGCGGCTTCGTGAAGAATAGCGGAGGTAATGAAATCCATGCTTTTTATCTTCTCAAAAACATCCGTCATTCCAACCCACGGAATAATGATTTTTGTTCCCGAATCTTTGATTAGCTTATATTTTTCCGATACTTTGGCATAATCCTTATCGTCTATCGCTTTTTCAAGGTTATCGTTAGAGGTCTTGTTTTGATAGCCGTTTCTAAAGAGACGAGTATAATATTCTCTGATAATCTCAGGATTATATATATCAAGCTCAGGGTCTTTCGCTAAGAGGCTTTTTACAATAGATGCAGCACTTCCATAGTTGGTATCCGGGTATAAAGTGTCGTCATCCGGTTCAAAGACGATAACCTTACCATATTCCATCCGTTTGTTGCGGTTACAGCGTCCGGCAGCCTGAATGATAGCTTCAAGCGGTGCAAGAGAACGGAACAATACATCAAAATCAAGGTCAACGCCGGCTTCAATACATTGAGTGGCAACCACGATACAGGGCTCGCCGGAAATCTGACGCTGTTTTATCTCCTCTACAACTTTAAGCCGATGAGCCGGACAGAGGTCGGTTGTGAGCAGGAATAAGCCTTCGGTTCCATGCAGTTTTTTCACTTCATCGAAAAGTGTTTTAGCGTGACGACGGAGATTGACAATCGCGCAGACGTTGGAATACTCTGTCATTTCCCATGCAATCTTCGCAAATGATGACTGGTTGTTATAGAAATGACCGTTTTGGAAGAACCGCCATTCAATAGTAACGCGGCGCATTTGAGCAAATAATATTCGGCTGTTCTGAATGATTTCGGTCGGTGTCCATTCGGTATCGGGAAGTGCACTGAAATCCGGCTGAGTTGCGGTTGAGAAAACCATGGTACAGTTGTACTTTTTACAGAGCGAATGAACTGCTTTTATTGTTGCGGGAGCAAGCTCCGCAGGAAGGCTCTGAGATTCATCAAAGAGAATGACACTGTTGGCAATGTTATGCAGTTTTCGGCAGTCAGTAGGTTTGTTTGCGAAAAGGCTTTCAAAGAATCGGACAGAGGTTGTAATAATGATTGGTGCATCCCAACGTGCCGCAAGTTCTCGGAGGTTGTCAGGCAGATTACTCTGGCTGTGGTCTACCAGAATATCCGAGAAAATATGACGGTATTCCTTTTCTGTCTGTTCGGCGAGGGTCAAAAACGGAAGAACCACGATGATTCGTGACATGGAGTTCGTTATACAATGTCTGAGTGCAAAATGTATCATCGCCAGCGTCTTTCCAACGCCGGTCGGAGCTGTAAGTGTAAAAAGTCCGGGAGGAAGTTCTCCGGCATTTCCACAGGCATCAAAAACTTCATCACGGATGACATTGAGATTCTTATCGGCTTTTGAGTTTGATTTTATCTCTGCACAACGGGTTTTCAGCGCATTGAGAGCCGATGCTGCATCGAGCAAATCACGGCTGTTTTGGAGCAGATAATCAGGATTGTCATCGGATGCCGATACGCTGTAATCTGCATCGACCAGACAGGAAAACAGCATCCGCGTATCGAGCATATCATCGACTTTGTTCTCAATGGTTCTTTTTGTCAGTTTTGGAAACTGAAAATCAGGAAAATCTTCAAGGAACGCTTTTATAGCCTGAGAAAACTCCTCTTTTCCGTGAAGTGACGGAAATTTTCCGCTGGGACAGAAATCGGCATTTGACGATTCATAAGTATCTTTGAGTGCCTGTGCGTTTGCGTTGAGTGAAACCAACCCATCGTGATGTCCCATGATGGATTCGATTATCGGTTCATAAAGCTTCCATCTCAGATTTCCCATTTTTTCCAAAAATGTTCCTTCTTTTCCCAAAATTCTGTTCATGAAAAGAAAGGACGCACCGGAAAAGGCATGGTCAATGTTCTGACGATTACCTTTCAAAACATCACCAAATCTCGTACCATTCTTTCCAAAGTCATGAAATTGTCCGGCGACCCTCGCTTCAGGTGCCTTTCCAATCTCACATCCGAATTGTCCTGCAAGAGCTGATACTTTTTCGGAATGTTCCTGATTTGAAATCCATCCGTGATACTGATTAGGGGATTTTGCGTAGTATTTGCCCATATTCCGTCACACTTTCATCGTAATTTGAAGTAAAATTGGCAGGAGGAAACACGTATAAACATCACAATACAAAAAGCCGCACAGATTTTGAACTGTACGGCTGGCACTGGGGGCAACAATGCCCTCCGTATCTTGATTATAGCGCAGAAAATACAAAAAGTCAATGAATACATAGTGAAAATATGTAAATATCATTGAAATTGTCAAGAAAAGTGCAGTCGAAAAACACCCAAAATTTCAAGAGACGCGCAATCCGCCGCATTTTACGGAGCGGAACGGAGCAAAATGCGGCGGGTTTGACGTGCAAATCCGAATCCGGTTGTAGTACACGAACACATACCGGAAAAAGAAAATCAACAGCATGGTTCTGTTTCCACACTGCTGACACAACAAAACATATCCGAACCGGTTTTTGAAGACGATTCGGATATGTTACTCTTTATGCAATGATTCTACGGCAATTCAGAATACAGGATTTTCCCTGCCTGATTGCGCGGTATGGAACGGATGGTAATGACCGTGAATGCCATTGGAGGCAGAGCGGTTTTCCTGCTGATAAAATCGACAATCTCCGCATGATTTTCAGATGTCGTGTAGATACGCATATGGTCATCTTCACCGACACAGGCGACTTCATAACCGTTTTCGTTTAATAGTTCCTCTGCTTCTGCGAGGTTTATCCGATTACCGAGTATTTTGAGGAATCTGTTTTTTCGACCGACAATATAGTAAAATCCGTCGATATCTCTTTTGGCCATATCACCGGTTACAAGGCGACCGTGCAGTTCATCTCCTTTGCCGATTTCCTCCCGATTCTGTGCATATCCCTGCATGACATTCGGGCCGTAGTATACCAGTTCCCCGACCCGGTCGTTCTCAAAAATGATATTGCCGTCGGCATCGATCAATTCAAATCTGCCGCCGGGAATGGCAAAGCCGATGCTTCCTGCTTTTTCTGCCGCCGCTTCCGCCGGAACATAGCTCATTCTTGCCGTTGCTTCGGTTGCACCGTACATGGCTATGAATTTTTTCCCTTTTGCAAGCATTGCTTTGGCAAACCGTTCATGCAGTTCTTTACCGAGCTTTCCGCCTGCCTGCGTAATATAGCGCAGATACGGCAGATCCATTTGCAGAAAATGCAGTTTATCCAGCATACCATAAAGATACGGAACGGCACCGAAGGTAGTTGCACCTGCTTTTTTGAATAAATCCCAAAATTGCACATCAAAAAATGTCTTTTCGGTTACGATGATGCCTGCACCCACCATCAGGTGCGTCTGAAGGATGGAAAGACCGTATACATAACTCATGGGGAGGGTAGTGATGGCTTTGTCTTCCTTTACAATACCGAGAAATTCCACAATGGAATCCGTATTTGCCTGTAAATTCCGATAGGACAGCCGCACAAGCTTCGGACTGCCGGTACTTCCGGACGTGGTAACCAATACCGCCAAATCATCATCGGTCTGCGGACGGTCGCTTCCTGTGGAAATCAGCTTATAGCCACCGTAGGAATACATTCCCAACTCACTTGAATAGTTCTCAGGACACCAGATAAACTGCGGCTGATAAATCCGTATCAGGTTTTCATAAAGTGCATGGTCAACAGAAGAATTGAGAAGAACCGCAACAATCCGCTTTCTCAGAAAGGCAATATATCCGGCAATCGCGGCAATCTGATTCCGGCAGATGAGAAAAACGAACGATCTTTCGGGTATATTTGCCGATATACTGTCGGCGATTTCCGAAAGCTGACTGTAGCTTATTGTTTCCTGTTCCGAAATCAGCGCGGTATTTTCACCGTATTCCTTCGGAAAATCCCAAAAATAATGCATATTGCTCCTTATTACTGTTGATACATAAATACAACGGTATTCCTCGTGAATACATAACCGAGTGAAATCAGAACCAGAATAAACAGAATAATCCCAGAACCGATATCCCACATCTTCTTGTTTTTTCCATCGGCTGAAATAAAAAATCTCTTTTTTATATACGGAACGACCGGGAAACAGCCGATGATACCGATGAGCAGAAACACGCCGTACATACGGAGGCGGTAAAGAATCTCAGGCGAAAACGACGCGGAACCGATAAACATTGCCCGATAGAACAGCAGAGCGTCTTGGAAAGAGCCGGTACTGATCAGCGGCATGGATAAAAACAGAAAGAACAGCAAGCCGACATGGCGGATAATCGTATTACAGCGTTTGCTTCCGATTTGCTTGATATGCGGTTCTGCCAGCATAGCCGTACAGTTGGAGATACCCCATAGCAGATAATTCAGATTCATTCCGTGCCAGAGTGCCGTAACAA
>DCGL01000087.1 GCA_002314565.1 Clostridiales bacterium UBA1779 | reverse complement strand
AGCCTTCCTGTCAAACGAACTTTCCAACTTCCTTTACAAGAGTGCCGTCACCCCGGACTTCACGGCCCTCGGAACGACTGTTCCGGCCCAAATCCTCGAATGGAATTATCTTGCAGCGGGCGGAATTTACCAGTCACTGACACTTTCCGGAACGGGAACACTGAATTTCGCATACAAGTCCGGCGATACGATTCCCATGACGTTTTCCGTTGAACCTACGGTATGCACCGTTCAGGTCACCGGCGCCGACGGCACGGTTCTCTTCGACGCTTCATATAAGAACCTGAATACACTTTCCCTCAGAAAGAACACTGTTCTCACGTTTGAAACCAAGGCTTCCTGGACAAAGACCGAAGGCTGCGAAGCTTACGGCGAAGCAACTTACGTTTTTACTGCAAATCTCACGGCCCCCGCCGAGTTCAGAATCAACACCTCGGAAATTTACCGCGGCGAATTCGCCGTCGTATCAGCGATAAACATTGATGACGTTTCAAAAATCACCTTCTCATCAAGCGAGCCGCTTCCCTACATTCCCAAATTCTCAAAGTCCGGTGACGGAGTTGTCAGTGCTCTCATTCCCGTAAGCTACGGCTGCAGCGGAACCAGTTACGTTCTGACCTTCGGTTACGGCGACGTCTCCCAGACTCTCGGACTTACGGTCAAATACGACAAGGAAACTCAGGGCTATAGATACGGGTACAAGGATTCTTCAATCGATGTTAACTCCAACCTTTTCAACACCACTTATACGGACGTTCAGGTTGAAACTTACAATAAGCTTGTAAAATCCATCTGCCAGCAGACCTCCGGTGACGCCATGTTTGACGGGGCCTTCCTCGACTACGAAGACAAGGGTGTCCTTCAGACAAACGGAGCCAGACTCTGGCTCGGATTTGCAAGAAACGTTCTCATATATAACGGAAAAACCAGTACCAAGAAGTCATTTATTCACACAGGTCTTGACTATGGCGTAACTTCTGCGACCGCCATCGACGTTCCCGCCCTCAATGCAGGCAAGGTCTGCTATGTCGGAACCGACGACGTGCTCGGCAAGTTTGTCGTAGTCGATCACGGCTGCGGTCTGCGCAGCTGGTATTCGCATCTCACGGATAATTCCATCGTTGCGGTCGGTGATGCGGTCGTCAAAGGACAGTCTCTCGGCAAAACAGCTAAAACAGGCGCAACAGGCTTCACAGTTGAAGGACGCATCCATATCGGTCTGACGGCATACGACCAGCCTGTGGCTCCTTACGGTATCTGGTCTGACGGAGGAATCATACTCTCATCATTCGATCAGTAACTACTCCTGCTTTTATTTTAATGGAGTACAAAAACGGTTTTAAACCGCAATAAAAATTAAAAATAAAACAGGAGAAACCATATAAATGATAGTAGCACTTGAAGAGGCAAGATATAAGCTTGTCAATATGCGTCCCCAGATCAAGGAGCTCGCCAATGCTCTTCGGATTGAAGAGCTCAAGTCAAAGCTCCCCGCACTTGAAGACCAGACACTCGATCCTGCATTCTGGAACGATCAGGAACGCTCATCCCGCGTACTGCAGCAGACTAAGCAGTACAAGGACACTATAGAAAATTACGAGAAGCTCGTAGCACGGCTTGAGGATGCAATCGCCCTTGCTGACCTCGCCATTGAGGAAAACGACGAAGGCTCAGTCGAAGAAGTCGAATCAGAGCTTGCAGACATTACCGCAGAGGAAGAAAAATGCAGAATTTCCGTTCTGCTCTGCGGCGAATATGACAAAAACAACTGCTATATTTCCTTCCATCCCGGTGCCGGAGGAACCGAAGCCCACGATTGGGCTCTGATGCTTTACCGTATGATTACCAGATTCTGTGAGAAGATGGGATTCAAGGTAAAGCTCACCGACTGGCTTGACGGTGATGAAGCCGGAATCAAAAGCGCCACGATTTTCGTTGAAGGTATAAACGCATACGGATATCTCAAATCCGAAAACGGAGTACACAGACTCGTAAGAGTATCCCCCTTCGATGCCGCCGGCCGCAGACATACTTCTTTTGCCTCAATCGAAGTAATGCCTGAGTTTGATAAGCTTGACGAAGTTGTCATCCGTGAAGAAGATTACGACTTCATTGCCTATCACTCTTCCGGAGCAGGAGGCCAGAACATCAACAAGGTATCGTCAGCCGTAAGACTCGTTCACCACGCAACGGGAATCGTCGTAGCCTGCCAGACCGAACGTTCACAGCTTCAAAACAAAGAAACGGCTATGAATATGCTGAAGTCAAAGCTGATGGAAATTAAAATCCGCGAAAGACTTGACACCATTGAAGAGATTCAGGGAAACAAAACAAACATCGAGTGGGGCAACCAGATCCGTTCTTACGTATTTATGCCCTACACTCTGGTAAAGGATACCAGAACAGATTTTGAAACCGGTAATATTCAGGCAGTAATGGACGGTGAGCTGGACGGCTTCGTCAACGCCTACCTGAAGTACATTACAAAGCAGGGCGCGTAAAACTGAGCCCGGAGATAAACTGATATGAGTAAAAAATACAGCATCTTTTCAAAGAAAAGCAATAAATTCAGATTATATAAGGGTCTCGCCTCAGGAATTATGGTCATAGCTTCGGTATTCTCTGCCGGCAAGGTCATTAAATTTGTAGAAGACCACTTCACCCGCGAAAAGAAAAAGGACCGCTTCGCAAGATTCGTTACAATCTCGCTGTGGTGGTCTGCTGTATTGACATCCTTTTATTTCGGACTGAAATTTGCTCTGAAGCAGATAAAGCGCCTTCGCGGAGGATATCTGCTCGACCTGTTTGATAGAGAAAAATACGAAATAACGGACAGTGAAAACTCGGCTTCACTCGAAGAAGCAATCAGAAAAACTCTTCGTGAAAACGACATGCCGGAACAGCACGAAAAAGGACCGAAGGAAACGATAAGAATTCCGACCGACGAGGATGCAACAGAATTTAATCTCGGATGATCAAAATTAACGGACAAAAGTCTCAAGCTTCTGTCCGTTTTTTTTATGAGTAAAAAGTATGACAGAGGGACGTTTCTCGTGTCATATGATAAAAAGCGTGCCGGAGAACCGTCACCCGGCTGAATTTCAGCAGCTGGATACGTCCCCCGGCAAAAATATTATTCTTCGTGTGAAATAGACTGATGTGAAATAGGCTGGACAGGATATACGACGTATTCGTTATATCCTTCAGCTTCGAGTTTCTGTTTCTGGAAACCGAAGTTTTTCTGTTTGGATGTGACGAGAACCCGGTTGCCGGCAGCGCGGAGCGCAGCGGCATCGGCGTACATTTTTGTCATTTCTTCTTCTGTAATTGATTTGTCTGCAAGGAAGGCGACACTCTTGCCTTCAGCGGGGATGACGAAGCCGGAATCAGAGAGAGCCCCGACGATGCGCTCAAATCCGAGTGAGAAGCCGCAGGCGGGAACGTTCTGACCGATGAACTTGCCGAGCATTTCGTCGTAGCGTCCTCCGCCGCCGACTGAATAGCCATAGCCGTCCATCTGAATCTCGAAGATTGTACCGGTATAATATGACATACCTCTGACGAGAGTCGGATCGAATTTGAGCTTTACACCGCCGACGGTTGCAGAAGCGGCAGCTCTCATAATAAGCTCAAGGGATGCGGCAACAGCCTGTGCCTCTGTGCCGACGGCTGCGGCAAAATCGGATACGAGTACGTCTTCACAGCCCGTATATACTGCAATATACTTATCAACGGCCTCAGTGTCGAAGCCCGATTCAAGCAGTTCAGTCTTGACGCCGTCAAGACCGATTTTATCCATCTTGTCGAGAATGATGAAAACGGAATCAAAGTCCTCCGGCTTGAATCCGCATTTTTCAGCGCTGAGCTTAAGCAGTCTTCGGTCGTTAATGCGAACCGTGAAATTGTCAAAGCCGAGCTTGCGAAGCACACCCGAGGTGGCGGAAATCAGCGAAATTTCTGCAGTTGGGGTGGCATCACCGAGTATATCTATGTCGCACTGTGTGAACTGACGGAATCTTCCCTTCTGGGGTCTGTCCGCTCTCCATACGTTTCCGATCTGCATTGCCGGGAAAGGTACGGGCAGGTTCGCTGCATTGTTTGCATAGTATCTTGAAAGCGGAACGGTCAGGTCATAGCGCAGACCGCTGTCGCAGAGTTCGCCGTTTGACTCAATTGCACGGGTGAGTTCTTCTCCTCTTTTCTGAACTCTGAATATGAGCTTTTCGTTATCCCCGCCGTTCTTTCCGGTAAGATTTTCGATGTGCTCAACCGCCGGGGTCTCAATCTGCATAAATCCTGCAGCCGAGTATTCTCTGACAATCAGTGCCTTTACGTATTCGCGCAGGGCCTCCTCGCGGGGCAGCCAGTCATTCATCCCCTTGACGGGTGTCTTGATAAGTTTCATAATATGTCCTTCCGGTATTGAAAAGGAGTTCAATACCTCTTGAATTTACGAGCCTTAAAGTAAAAACAGGGGCTGAATTTCAGCCCCTTGGGTGGTGCCGGTGGCGGGGGTCGAACCCGCACTGAGGATTAGTCAAACGGATTTTGAGTCCGTCGCGTCTGCCAGTTCCGCCACACCGGCGTGAGCACTATTATATCATATTTTTTGAATAATTACAATTCTTCGGCACTTTATTATTGTAATTATTCAATAAATATGATATAATAGTGCTCACGC
>DCGL01000062.1 GCA_002314565.1 Clostridiales bacterium UBA1779 | reverse complement strand
TCCTACAAAAACTTGACACAGACAAAAATCTACGTTCATCTTGAAATTTGACCGCAGCTATGATATAATGTTTGCTGATAATTTTTATAAATTTATAAAATTTACGCTGAGGATATAATCTTTATGGCTGTTAAAAACGAACGCTATCTTGAATGCGGTAAAATTATTAACACTCACGGCATCGCTGGAAAAGTCAAAATTGATTCGTGGTGTGATTCCCCCGACATACTTGCGGGACTTAAAAAAATAGCCTTTCAGAATCCTGACGGCTCATACGCAGAGAAGAAAATTCTGTCGGCTTCCGTCCAGAAACGTTTTGTGCTTGCTTCAATTGAGGGAATTACCACTCCGGAACAGGCCGAGGCACTTAAAGAGACAGTCATTTACGCAGACAGAAACCTTCTTCCCATACCTGAAGGCAGCTTCTTCATTGCCGATCTTGTGGGACTCATAGTATACGATGTGGATACAGGGGTTGAATACGGAACGGTTTCCGACGTTTTCAACACCGGCGCTTCCGATATTTATACGGTTAAAACAGCTGAGGGCGAGCGTATGATTCCCGCTGTTGATGAATTCGTTAAGGAAATCGATCTTGAAAAGGGAATTGCCGTAAGACCCATCGAAGGGATGTTCGACTGATGCGCTTTGATATTATGACCCTTTTCCCCGAGTTCGTTGATTATATTCTCTCTGAAAGCATTATCGGCAGAGCCCGTAAAAGCGGAGCCATTGAAGTGAACGCCGTGAATATACGCGATTACAGCGAGGACAAGAACAGACGCGTCGACGATACTCCTTACGGCGGAGGAATGGGAATGCTGATGGCAGCTCCTCCGGTTTACAACTGCTATGAAGCCGTAAAAAATATGGCCCCGGATATGAAAACCAGAGTGATATATATGTCACCCAAGGGTAAGGTTTTCACGCAGAAGGAGGCCGAAAGACTTTCAAATGATTACGAACGTCTGATTATTCTCTGCGGTCATTACGAAGGAATCGATCAGCGCGTCCTTGATGAAATCGTCGATGAAGAGATTTCAATCGGCGATTACGTTCTGACAGGAGGCGAGGTTCCTGCCTGTATCGTCGTTGACAGCGTTGCAAGAACCGTCGACGGTGTTCTTTCGTCAAGTGAATGTTTCGAAATAGAATCCCTCTCAGACGGACTTCTCGAATATCCTCAGTACACACGCCCATACGAATTTCACGGCGTTAAGGTTCCCGACGTTCTGATATCCGGAAATCATGCCAAAATCAAAGAATGGCGCAGAGCCGAGGCTTTGAAGCTCACCGAAGAAAGAAGACCCGATCTGCTTCATAAATAACCTTCAATTAAAAAATATGAAAGGAGGACGGTGACTTGTCCGACAGAAAAAGAATCGGTATGCTTTCCGGTTTAAGCAAAACTCTGGAAAACGCGTTTTCCAAAAAAGCTCTGAATTCCGGGATGAGCAGATTATCTGATTATCCGTCTTCCGAAAAGCTTTTTGAGGAATCGGCGGTTTTTCGCTTCTTCCAGGGCAGATCCGTATCGAAGAAGATGCTGAAATTCAAGAACAGATTCGCATATCTCTGCGAAAATTCCGTTCTGCTCAATTTCCTGTACGGATTTCCGTCAAAATACGTTACATCCTGCATAAAAAACACGGCTGCGTTTCTTCTGTCATACTCGCTGTCGGCAGTATCAACGCTGTTCGTCCAATCTTATCTCACCGATACTCCGCTTGATTCTTTTCAGCTTTCGGCAGCTGTTATATTCGTTATGTTTGCCCTTCCGCTTCTGATTTCCGATTCTTCGGTTTACAGGCTTCTGTGCGGCGGAACTTTTCTGAAATCTTTGCTTTTTGATACTTTCTTTATGCCGAAAAACGAATATGCCGAAAAAGCAAATCCCGGAAAGTTTTCACTGCTTACTGTTGCCGCAGGACTGCTCCTCGGACTCTGCGTAAGACACGTAAGCATACTCGCAGTCCCCGTCTGCATTTTGCTGCTCCTGATTCTGTCGATAATACTTATTTCTCCCGAATCGGGCTTGGCTCTGCTCGTTTTTTGTGCTCCTTTTCTTTCATTTTCATCATACTCATCGCTGATTCTTGCAAGTTTCGTGTGTTTTGTGATGCTGAGCTTCATTTTCAAGCTGCTCAGAGGAAGAAGAATACAGAGGTTTTCAGTTGAGACGCTTGTGTTTTTGCTTCTAACCTTCGGGGTCCTGCTTTCAAGCGTCCCCGTCGGAACCGCATCGGCAAAGGCGGCTCTTATATCCGCGGTTATGATGCTCGGCTATTATCTGTCGGTCAATCTTTTCAGAAACGAAGACAAGCTGATGGGTGTTGTCAGAATCATTTCACTGTCGGCTGCTGTCGTTTCCTCTTACGGAATTATCCAGTATATACTCGGGGAAGCTCCGCTCGGCTGGCTGGATTTCTCACTTTTCCCGGAAATTTCAGGAAGAAGCGTTTCTTTCTTCGAAAATCCGAATATGCTCGGTGCATATCTTGCGCTGTCATTCCCATTTTCTCTGGAGCTTATGAGCGGAACCGACAGAAGCTGCAGATTTGCCGGAACCTTGTCTTCGGTACTCAGCGTTATCTGCGCCGTTCTTACCTGGTCACGCGGATGCTGGCTCGGAATGTTTATAGGATTCGTTCTTTATTTTGTATTTCTTACTCCGCGCTCCGTGGTGCTTCTGCCTGTCTCCGCCGTTTCAATTACGGCTGCTGCGTTCATTTTCCCGGATACGCTTGGACAGAGACTGCTGAGTTTCTTTTCAATGTCGGACTCCGCCAACAGATACAGAGTCAGAGTATGGCAGGGAAGCTTCAAAGCCCTGAGTGACTGCTGGTATTCCGGCGCCGGAGCCGGTGATATGGCTTTCCGCTCGGTTTATCTGAATTATTCGCTGACAAGTGCCGAAAAAGCAGTACATTCACACAGCATTTTTCTTCAGTTGGGACTCGGATGCGGAATTATAACGCTCGCCTTGTTCTGCATATTTATTTTGCTTCTTCTCAGAAAAACCCTGTGCTGCTCCGGTACTCAGGTCAAGTGCACGACGGCGAGAATAGCTTTTGCGGCATTTTCTTCCGTCTGCTCGGCTTGTATCAGCGGAATTTTTGACAACGTTTTCTATAATTACAGGGTTATGTTCTTGTTTTACTGCGTCTGCGGTATCTGCTCCGTTGCGTCCAAGCTGGCGATTGACCATCTTGTCACCCGCGACAGTGCAAGTCCCGAAGCCGTCGACGTGACTATTTCTTTCTGATATTACGGAGGGAACCGATGACAAACAACTCTCAATCATCAAAGGGCTTCAATCTGATTGATTTGCTTATTACGCTGCTGATTCTTATGATAATTGCAGCGGCATTGTATTCATATGTACCGGGCATTGCCGCCTTGTTCACAAAGGATGATGCAAAAATCGAATATACGTTCGTACTGAGAAGCGTAAGGGAAGAGACTGTTGCGGGAATTTCGACCGGCGACAGCGTCATCTGCGATAAAGTGGATTTCGGAAATGTCAAATCCGTGTCCCTTTCGAGCTCCGATTCATATGCATACAGCGAAGTTTCGAAATCCGTTGTCGTAAATACATCCAACGAAATCTTTGACGCTTTGATAGTCGTAAGTGCCAATGCAGATAAGCTAAGTGACGCGTATACTGTTTCCGGTAAGACATTATCTGCCGGACTTGAATATGAAATCGTCCTGCCGGATTATGCCGGCACCGCACTTTGTCTGAGTGTTGTGGAGGTATCCGAATGAGTTCACGTGAAAAGAAAGCAAAACGCACGAAGCGGTTCAACGTACTTGACGCTGCCGTTCTTCTTGCGGTAATAGCCCTGATTGTGACTGCTGTTCTCAGAGCCGGACTTATTGACAGACTGACATTTTCTTCGAAGCCCTGCACCGTTGTGCTTGTATGTAAAAACGTTGATGCCGACATTGCGGCTCCCGAAGCAAACGACTTGCTCTATACCGAAGCCGGAGATGATTTCGGAAAGGTGATTTCAGTTTCATTTACTACGTCATCAATGACGGTTACAGATGCCGACGGAATTCAGAGAAAAGTTGACCTTCCGTCTGATTACGTTCGCGATATTGAGATATCCGTTGAATGCAAGCTCGGCATCAAAGACGGAAGATATCTGAATCTGTCCGGCGATTTAATCGTTCCTGGGACCGAGTTTACCCTTCATACACGCACAAATACAATAATTTGCACCGTTTCTTCGATAAGTGACTGATTTTTTTGTGTATGGATATTGATTTTTTATTCGGATTATTGTATAATATTCTTAATAATTTCCGTAATTTTTGTTTGTGAGGATACAGAATCATGACACAGCGCGACGTAACAATAGTTAACAACGGCGGTCTTCATGCAAGACCTGCAACCTTCTTTATTCAGAAGGCCAACTCCTACAAGTCTTCCATCTGGGTTGTAAAGGACGAAAGAAAGGTCAACGCCAAGAGCCTTCTCGGTGTTCTTTCCGTAGGAATTGCCCAGGGAATGACAATCACCCTTGTAGCTGACGGTGAGGATGAGGCTAAAGCCATTGACGGTCTCGAAGAGCTTATCAAGACCGGCCTTTCCGACTGATTTACGAATAATTTCTGAAGGATGAGGATGGGCAATCTATGCCCATCCTCTTAGTTTTCTTATGACTGAAACAGATACTGCGAGAAGAATCCGGGAAGGACTTCTGGAAAAAGCAAGGGAACTGCCCTGCGTTCCCGGCGTTTATATAATGCACGATTCAGGCGGTAAGGTTATCTACGTCGGCAAATCGCGCAGACTGCACGACCGTGTTTCGCAATATTTTATGGACTCCGAAAAGACGGTCAAAACGCAGAGAATGGTATCAAGCGTTCGTTCCTTCGATTATATAGTCTGTAAAACGGAAATCGAAGCTCTGACACTCGAAAATACGCTCATAAAGCAGCACAATCCTCGGTACAATATACGACTCAAGGATGCAAAGTCATATCCATATATCCGTGTTTCGGCTGATGAATACCCGCGTCTGTCCATGACTCGCAAAAGATGCGAAGACGGAGCTGCTTATTTCGGTCCTTATTCAGGAACTTCTACCGTTTTCTCTGTCATTTCAACAGTTAACAGGATATTCGGACTTCCTACCTGTAAAAAGGTCTTTCCGAGAGACATCGGCAGAGAACGCCCCTGCCTCTTTTACCAGATGGGGCACTGTGCTGGAGTCTGCACCGGAAAGGTGTCAAAAGAAGAATATCTATCAAAGATTTCTGCAGCTGCTTCTATGCTCAGAAACGGAGCCGCTTCCGTGAGAAAGCTTCTCGAAGAACAGATGCTCGATTATGCGGAAAAGGAGCAATACGAAGCTGCGGCAAACTGCCGCGATTCAATTGCTGCTCTGTCTAAACTGTCTGAACATCAGAAGGCCGTTACCTCTCCGGATACCTTCCGCGATGCTGCCGCGATTTTCACAGCAGGCGGCTGTACGGATCTCTGCTTACTGAAAATACGCGAAGGAGCCGTAAAAGACCGCAACGACTGGCTCATCCCGGCAGATATCCCCGATGTCTCTTCTGCTGCGATTTCGCTTCTGTCGGATTATTACAGAATCTGCGAGGATTTTCCTTCGGATTTGCTGCTTGGGGAAGGTTTTACCGAAGAAGACGGGGAACTGCTGAGTTCTTATTTCAGCGAAGTTCTGTCAAAGCGTCTTCGTGCGTATCTTCCGCAGCGCGGTGATGGTCGTGCTCTTGCCGAAATGGCAGCGGGGAATGCTCACGAATATGCACTCAAAGCAAGCCGTGACAATGCAAGAAACGATTCCACTGCCGAAAAGCTGTCGCTTTTGCTCGGTCTTGAGGTCGTACCCGACAGAATTGAAGCTTACGATATTTCCAATATCGGCTCGGAGAACATCACGGCAGGAATGATTGTGACACGTGGCGGTTCTTTCTCAAAAAAGGATTACAGATATTTCAGAATTAAGGGGACAGACGTTCAGGACGATTATGCCTCAATGCGTGAAGCCCTGACAAGGCGTCTCTCAAAGCTCTGCGGTGACTCGCCCGATGCCGATGCATCGTTTTCCGAACTCCCCGACCTTTTACTCATTGACGGTGGTGAACAGCACCTGTCAGTTGCCATTGACGTTCTTGATTCACTCGGACTCGATATTCCTTGCTGCGGCATGGTCAAGGACGGGGAACACCGCACACGTGCACTTGTCACCGTAAACGGTGAAATTGACATAGCCCGGGAACAGGACGTTTTCGTCTTCATCTACCGCATTCAGGAAGAAATCCACCGCTTTACCGTCTCCCGTATGACTGACGCCAAGCGCAAATCCATCCGCAAATCCTCTCTTGAAAAAATCGACGGCATAGGTCCGAAGAAAGCAAAGCGGCTTCTTGCCGCCTTTGGCGGCCTTGAGCAGGTCAGAAAAGCGCTCCCCGAAGAGTTGACCGGAGTAAAAGGCATTACCCTTGCCGACGCACATAATATTTACGCATATTTTCATCCGGAAAATACGTGATTTTTACCGGGGGACGTAAGTGGTGGCTGAAAATCAGCCGGGGGACGTAAGTGGTGGCTAAAAATTTAGCCACCACTTACGTCCCCCGGCAAAAAGTAAAGTGCGAAGAAAGGAATGGTTATTATTATGAGAATTATTACGGGAAAAGCCCGCGGAACGAAGCTTGAAGCTCCCGAGGGACTCAATACAAGACCGACTGCTGAGAGAACGAAAGAGGCAGTCTTTTCCGCCGTTCAATTCTCGATTGAGGGAAGACTTGTACTTGATCTTTTTGCAGGTTCGGGTCAGATGGGGCTGGAGGCTCTTTCGCGCGGAGCGCGCAGATGCGTGAGTATCGACAGCGACAGAAAAGCATGTGAAATAATAAGAAAAAATGCCTCAAAAACACATCTTGAAGAAAATTTGCGATTAATGAACGGAGACGTTATTTCATCGCTCGGAAAGCTCAAGGGTGAGAAATACAGCCTCGTATTTATGGATCCTCCTTACGCTTCGGGTCTTATTCCCGAGGTTTTGAAGAGACTATCCGCTTACGAACTGCTTGAGCCCACCGCTTACGTCATATGTGAGGCTCCTTCCGAAGAAGCCATATTCGGAAACGATGAATCGGTTTCGGAGCTGTACACAACTTACCGCACGTACAGATACGGTGTTGCACGCATCGTCATTCTGCGTCCGAAGACGGAGGTCGAAGTTTGAAACAAAATAACCACTC
>DCGL01000142.1:5030-5215 GCA_002314565.1 Clostridiales bacterium UBA1779 | reverse complement strand
CTCAAACGAAGCCGGTCTCGGTTCAGCTCCCATAGCTCACGCCACTGCAGATAACGAGTCCCCCGTAAGACAGGGCCTGCTCGGTATCTTCGAAGTATTCGTAACCATCATCATCTGCAGCATAACGGCCTTTGCCATCCTCGGCAGCGGAATTTCCTTTGAATACGGAGTTGCAGCCGGAGCCG
>DCGL01000142.1:0-5006 GCA_002314565.1 Clostridiales bacterium UBA1779 | reverse complement strand
ATTACGACCTCCGCATTCGCAACCGTCGTCGGCGAAGCTCCCGCAAGAATCTTTATGGCCTTCGCAATCGCCATGTTTGCTCTCTCAACGATTTACGGCTGGGTAATTTACGGGGTCCGCAGCGTCGAATTCCTCTTCGGTCCGAAATCCGTCTTCTTCTATAAGCTTATTTACATCGGCGTCATCGTCCTCGGAGCCATCGCCAGAATCGACATCGTCTGGGCTCTCTGCGACACCTTCAACTGCCTGATGGCCATCCCGAACCTCGTTGCCGTGCTTCTGTTGTCCGGCGAAGTTTCCAGACTCACAAAGGATTATTTCGGTGTGAAGAAGAAGGAGCACATCAGACTTCACCGTCCTCTTCCTGCCCGAGTCACTGCAAAGCAGCGCCTTGGCTTGTTTATGAGCAATCTTCTTAAGTGATTTTTTGTAAAAAGAATGCAGCTTTCGCTCGAATTCACGAAGGCTGCATTCTTTTGGTTTATTTCAGCTAAAGAAGAATGCAGGCTGATGTGGAAGTGCTTCCGCCGGCTCTGACAGGTCTCCCTGCGGGTCGGTCGGCTCGCGGTTCGAAAGCTCCCCCGGAGCTTTCTCAGGTACCGCTCCCCCCCGGCAGTCCATTCACTACCGGCGGTTCAAGTCCTTCTGCATAAAAAAACAAAAAAGGCACCTTACGGCACCTTTTTTATTTTTTTGGCAGGGGCAGAAGGACTTGTTCTCGCTGCGGCTGCGGTCATTCCGCCGGCTCTGGACTGCCCCCGGCAGTCCATTCACTACCGGCGGTTCAAGTCCTTCTGCCTAAAAAATAACGACCGGGAATAAATCCCGATCGTCATTTTTTGGCAGGGGCAGAAGGACTTGTTCTCACCTCGGTTGCGGTCATTCCGCCGGCTCTGGACTGCCACCGGCAGTCCATTCACTACCGGCGGTTCAAGTCCTTCTGCATAAAAAACAAAAAAGGCACCTTACGGCACCTTTTTTATTTTTTTGGCAGGGGCAGAAGGACTTGAACCCACGACCCATAGTTTTGGAGACTAGTACTCTACCAACTGAGCTATACCCCTGTGCAACGGGGAGTATTATACCACAAACAGTTGTGAAAATCAAGACTTATTTTGAAAAAGTATGAAAATCTCCAATAATGCCAAAATCAAGATGTGTTTTTGAAAGTTTGAAAAAATTCAAAAGACTTCTATTAAAGAATTATGTAAATTGCCGCAAAAAGAATACTCGTCACAGAACAAAGTGGATCGCTCTTTCTATCTCTGTGTAGTCGTCCGTTTCAAAGAGAACGGTTTTCGGGTCGATAAGACGGGCTCCGGGGTAGAAGCTGTTTCGGTAAGCCTTGGCTGTTTCGCGGTACATAATTTCCATAGCAAAATGCTTGGGAAGTACGGGCAGACACTTTTTTACGTGCTCCGGCTCAAGAGCCTTAACCATCGTTTCGCGAATTTCTTCGGTTACGTCTTCGGGATGGCGTGAAATACAGGCTCCTCCGATGCCTTCCTTCGTGGCTACCGTGCAAATGTCGGGAATGAGCTCCTTTGCCGATTCGCAGAGAGCCTTGTCGCCTGACGTGAAAACGGAGGGAATGCCGAGCTTGGCTGCCGAATATGCATTGAAAACGAATTCGGAGCACAATTTTCCGTTGAGCTTGACACTGATGACGCTCGTCGTCATCGTGTGGGCAAGGGAGTTCCCGTCTGTGTATGCCGCAGAATGATATCCTGTGAATGCGACGGCGTCGAATTTCTCGCGGTCAAGTCCCCCCATCATACATTCAAGGTCGCCGATCCAGCCTCTGATAAGGCGTGTGCCGGTGGGGAGCATATCGGGAATGATATTGCGGGCGCTGTCATGGGCATCCTTTACAAGTACGTCCCAGTTCTTGAAATCGGCAGAGATGCAGGCGGCGCTGACCTCCTTTGTCATCTGTTCTGCGAAATACTTATGGTCGGGATGATTTTTTTCAGTTTCGTCCCAGTTGACTATACCGCAGGTTCCTTCTATATCGGCGCTTATAAAGAGTTTCTTGCGTTCCATGATTTTCACGGCCGGCGGGCGGCCACTCCTTCTTTTGATAAAATACTGAAATAATCGGTTTACTCAATAATGACCTGACTTGCGGCTTGTAAAGAGAAATTACGTCTTTCAGCGATTGCTTAATTATACCACATAAAACAAAAAATTGAAATCTTTTTCAGAAAAAGCTTGACAGCAACCTTGTGTTGCAGTATAATATATGCAACACAAGGTTGCACAATCCACAAAAGCTCATCAGCGGTATCCGACAGACGTTATTGCAGAATATCGCAGGGGGCAGGAAAGGGAAGAATATGAGAAAAGTCAGCGAAGACGTACTGAATCGCATAAGCGAATATATAAAACAGTACAGTCATGACAACAACGGGCAGGCCCCCGGTATGTACGAAATATCAGAAGGACTCGGCATTGAAAAGACGCGCGTTTACAGATATCTCATTTTGCTTCGGGAAAGAGGAGTAGTCGAATATACCGGAAAGGGAACTCTCAGGCTTACCGATGAAAACGGATACGTCAAAGCCTGCCGCGGCGTGCGCGTGCCGATATACGGGTCCGTAATCTGCGGAACTCCCGAAGAAGAAGAACAGTACAACGAGGGATATATGATACTTCCCGAAGACTGGACACAAAACTGCGACTGTTTTCTTCTGAGGGCAAAAGGAGACTCAATGAAGGACATCGGCGTTGACCCCGGCGATATGGTGCTCGTAAGGCGCGCTGACGGGGCCGAGGACGGTCAGGTGGTCGTTGCACTGACGGAAGACGGCAACACGCTCAAGCGCTACAGAGAGGCTAACGGGCGTCCTGTGCTGATGGCAGAGAACAGCGAGTGGGAAGCGAAAAGACGTAAGATAGTTCCCAAGTCCCTTGAAATACAGGGAATTGCCATGAAGGTAATAAAGGATATAGTCTGAGAGGGACTCTTTTTTCCGTCCCTCCGTGAGAGGGAAAATGGAAAACAGAATTTACCTTTGCATAGATCTTAAAAGCTTTTATGCCTCGGTTGAATGCGTTGACAGAGGACTTGACCCCTTCCGGGTCAATCTCGTTGTGGCGGATCCCGACCGCGGCGGGGGAAGTATGTGTCTTGCCGTATCTCCGGCCATGAAGGCGCTCGGTGTTCCCGGAAGATGCCGCGTTTTCGAGATACCTAAGAATATAAAGTATATAACTGCAAAGCCGAGAATGAGCCTTTATCTTCAGAAGTCGGCGCAGATTGTCGGCATTTATATGAAATATATCTGCCCCGACGATATGCACGTATATTCCTGCGACGAGGTGTTCATAGATGCCACGGACTATCTGAAAATGTATAAGAAAAGCGCGAAGGAGCTTGCAGATATGCTCAGGAACGAGGTGTTCAGAGAAACGGGAATCTGCGCAACTGCGGGGATAGGAACAAATCTTTTTCTTGCAAAGATTGCACTCGATATTGTTGCAAAGCACGTGCCGGATCATATCGGTATTCTCGATGAAGAAAGCTACCGTGAGCATATATGGTTCCATACTCCGATTACGGATATCTGGAACGTCGGACACGGGACGGCTGCAAGGCTTGCAAAGCTCGGGGTATACAATATGTACGGCGTAACGACTCTGCCTGAAAGTCTTATGTATAAAACTTTCGGAGTGAATGCAAGATTTCTTATCGACCATGCGTGGGGACGCGAAAGCTGCACGATGGCGGATATAAAGGCATACAGACCCTCGACAAAGTCTATATCCAACAGCCAGATACTGTTCAGCGATTACAGCACGAAAGACGCAAAGCTTATTATGAATGAAATGCTCGATACCCAGATACTTCAGCTTGTACGTCAGGGCTTCGTCACGGGCCTCGTGTCCCTGTACGTCGGGTATTCAAAAGATATAAACAAGCCGCTCGTTGCATCAAAAAAGCTGACGGGGTTTACGGCTTCGAGGGCGACGCTGACCGACGCTTTCGGATATATGTACGATACGGGTATTGACGAACGCTTTCCCGTCAGGCGTATAGGAATCGCCCTCGGGAATCTCATTCCGGCAGACGAGCGTCCGATAACCGTATTCACTGATACCGAAGAAGAGGAGCGCGAAATTTCATTGCTCAGAACGATAGCCGCAATACAGGACAAGCACGGAAAGAATTCGATGCTTCGCGGAAGAGATTACGAAAAATGCGCAACTCTGCGCGCCCGAAACGGAATGATAGGCGGACACAACGCTCAGTATTGATGCATACGGAATCCTAAAATACAAATCCATATTGAAATTCTGATATCGTTTCATACAAATATTCCGTTACGGATGCCGGCAGCCCCAATACCGGTTCATACGAAAATTCCGTCTCTGACACGTACGAAAAAATAAACAAACGACGCATGCGTAACCACAGTAAAATATGAAAGACTGCCATGAATAAAGATGATGAAAACGTTTTAAGCGACGACCCGGGCAGAGCCTGCCAGTTCTCCCCATTTGCCGCCCTTACGGGATACGAACAGCTGGTCGAAGACCTTAAAATTCAGAGAACGGAAAAGCGCATACTTTCCGAAGAAGCTGCCGAAGCTCTGTCAGAGCGGCTGTCCGGTCTTTGCGAAGGGGACACGGTCAGACTGAAATACTACGACGAAAGCGAGCAGAGATACAAAACGACGCTGTCAGAACTCAGAGAGCTTGATTTCGTTTTCAGACGGCTGAAAATAGGGAAGAAGTATATTCCTTTCGATGCGATAGAAGCGATAAAAGCTTTGCGCACAGATGAGAAATAAATCAGCTGTTTGCAGGTATCAACGATGTTCGGTTTCAAATCACTTGTAACAAAGCCGAAGCGAGTGTTAAATAATTGATTTTGCGTATTTATCAATAATTTGACAGGGACAATAAATCAACTTGGTGTAAAATAATTGTAGGAGATTCGAGGAGGTCAAAAAAGGCCTCGGAGGGTAAATACATATTTTCTGCTTAAAGATTCTGAGCCGAGG
>DCGL01000140.1:12261-13297 GCA_002314565.1 Clostridiales bacterium UBA1779 | reverse complement strand
TCATTCCGAAGGACACAAACAGACATCAGGCAAAGCTCGATGCGATTGCCGGTACTTTTACCTTTGACGACAAAATCGTCGGACAGATGAATCCCGCCGAGCTCAATATCAATGATACGAACCCCAATCTCTGCAACTTCCTTATCGGTGCCGCCAACTTCTCGAAGACAACCGAATACGTAACGAGCTATGGAATCGGTGTTACGAGATATTACAAGGTAACGTTCTATCTGGACGGGGCTCCGCTTGCCGAGTTCGTTCCTGCAGTCCGCAAGGCTGACAGTATGTGCGGATTCTATGATATCATAAGAGACAAGTTCTACCTCAACGACCTCTTCGAGGACGTTTCCTGGGTTGCCGATCCTGCCGTTGTAACAACAGCTGCCGAGACGACAAAGGCACCCCAGCCCGAGACCACTGTTGCCGAGACCAAGGCTCCGGAGACAAAGGCCCCCGAGACCAAGGCTCCCGAGACCGAAGCTCCCGCAGCCACTGAGGCTGAGGCCGCCGGTACCGAGGCTCCTGCAGCCACCGAAGCTCCCGCCGGAAAGAGCGGCTGCGGCTCATCACTTGCCGCATTGTCCGTGGTATTGTGCTCCGTCCTCGGCTGCGCAATCCTGAAGAAAAAAGACTGATTATGTAAATAACAGGGCTCCGGCTTGATGAAAGCCGGAGCTTTTTTTGACTTTGTATATTATACAGGCAGTGTTTTTGTGAAAATTTGTTGCTTTTGAACTCCTTTTATGATATAATTAAATTTAATTATTATTAAGTTCCGAAAGGATTAACGTTATGAAAATTATTGACAAGCACGGTGTCGTTTCCGAGTGTCCGGTTGAAGAGGAACTGCAGGTACTCAGACATACAGCTGCTCATATTATGGCTCAGGCCGTCAAGAGGCTTTACCCGAACGCAGATTTCGGTTACGGTCCCGCAACCGAGAAGGGATTCTTCTACGATATCGACCTCGGTGACGTAAAGCTCGGTGAAAACGATCTTGTAAACATCGAAAACGAGATGAAGAAGATCGTCAAGG
>DCGL01000140.1:8995-12128 GCA_002314565.1 Clostridiales bacterium UBA1779 | reverse complement strand
ATAAGCTTCTTCCAGCAGGGCGACTATCTCGATATGTGCACGGGTCCCCACCTCTGCTACACCAAGGCTCTCAAGGCCTTCCGTGTAACCCAGACTTCCGGTGCTTACTGGAAGAACGATGCAAGCCGCAAGATGCTCACCAGAATCAACGGCGTTGCTTTCCGCACTGCCGAAGAGCTTGCCGAGTTCGACAAGCAGCAGGAAGAAGCCAAGGCCCGCGACCATCGCCGCATAGGCAAGGAAATGGGTCTGTTTATGACGGATGACCTGGTCGGACGCGGACTTCCCATGTTCTTACCGAAGGGCTATACCGTATGGCAGGAGCTCGAAAATTATATCAAAGAGAAAGAACGCAAGCTCGGTTATCTGCACGTTATGACTCCCTGCGTCGGTTCGGTCAATCTTTACAAGACTTCCGGCCACTGGGATCATTATAAGGACAATATGTTCCCCGCAATGGAGGTCGAAGGCGAGTCCTTCGTTCTTCGTCCCATGAACTGCCCGCATCACATGATGATTTATGCCCGCAGACCTCATTCATACAAGGAACTCCCCATCCGTATCGGTGAAATTGCCCACGACTTCCGTTTTGAGGCCTCCGGCACACTGAAGGGAATTGAAAGAGGACGTCACTTCTGCCAGAACGACGCTCATCTGTTCGTAACACCCGACCAGATTGAAGGCGAAGTTGCAAAGGTCGTAAACCTCATCAAGGACGTTTACACTGATTTCAACATCAAGGATTACCGCTGCGTACTGTCACTGCGTGACCCTGCCGACAAGGTAAAATATCACCAGGACGACGAAATGTGGGATAAGGCCGAAAACGCTCTGCGCCAGGTTCTCAACGACCTCGGTCTTGACTACACAGAGGAAATCGGCGAAGCCGCTTTCTACGGACCGAAGCTCGACGTCAACGTCAAGCCCGCCGTCGGGGCCGAATACACGCTCTCAACCTGCCAGCTCGACTTCTGCCTGCCTATGAAGTTCAACCTCAAGTACGTTGATGCAAACTCAAAGGAGCAGACTCCCGTCGTTCTTCACAGAGCCATTCTCGGTTCACTCGACCGTTTCATGGCCTTTATCATTGAAGAGACCAAGGGACGCTTCCCGCTGTGGCTCGCTCCCACTCAGGTCACCGTTATGACCCTTCCCGGAACCGATACAGCCTGGGCAAACAAGATTTACGACGCTCTTGATGCAAAGAACGTCCGTGCAAACCTCGACGACAGAAACGAAAAGATCGGCTTCAAGGTTCGTGATGCAAGAACGACAGACCGTGTTCCTTACATGGTAATTGTCGGTCAGAACGAAATCGAAACGCAGACCGTTTCCGTCCGTGACCGCGACACAGACCAGACCACTTCAATGACTCTCGACGAATTCCTTGCCCTCATCGACAAGAGAATAGCCGATAAAAACTGAAATCAGCCAGGGGACGTAAGTGGTGGCGAAAACATTTTTCGCCACCACTTACGTCCCCTGGCTGATTTTTCAGTTTTTAGGCAGCATTTTTCCGAAGTTCAGCAGAGCTTTGGTTCCGAAGCAGACGCGAAGAACCGAATCGTAATTGACGGTCATTGCGCGTTTGTCCCAGAGGCAGTCAAGGGAAAAGCCGCGGATGGAAAGGGAATAGGGATTGCAGTCTTCAACCCGTCCGAGCATAAAGTCCGTTTTGCGGCTGCCGGGTTCCGCACATTCGAGATAAATGGGAGTGCCTTCGGCGACAAGCCATGCAAAGAAATTGGCAGGAGTGGTAATATCTACGTCCGGAATTTTCAGATTGTCAAGTACGCCGTCCTCTTCCGCAAAGCGCAGAACGTTATCCCGGGATACGATAACACGGTCGATGCTTGAAAAGCGTTCGAGCAGGTATCCGTCAAGGGACATATCGTCTTCCTGAAGTGACAGATAAAATTCGTCTGAGGATTTAAGCGGCAAAAGGTATCTGATCTGCGTTTCGTATAAATCCATCACCGAGCAGAAGTTACCGTCTTCGATTGCACGGTTGACGGTGTCACGTTTTTCATCGAAAGTCACACTTTTGGCCTCCTCTTTCTCAATAAATACAATATATTATATCACAATTATTTAAAACAGACAAGGGGGTAAAAAAGAAGGGGGGGTAAAAATTATTTTGAAAAGCTGCATCCCTGAAACAAGCCTTCCGAGAACATTTTTTTGTCGATGTCGTTGACGACGCAGGTCTTTCTGCGGCTCCACAAAGGGGCTAAGAGGTCGTCGGCCATTCCGTCGCCGGTCAGCCTTCCGATAACCATGTCAGGCGGCAAGAGAGTCAGTGCGCGGCAGGTAAGTCTTACGTACTCTTCCTCGGTTAAAGGAGTATAGCGGCCTGATTCATACAATTCAGCCATCCGGGTTCCGCGTATGACGTGCAGAAGGTGAATCTTGACCTGCTCCGGATGAAGCTCTGCCACGTCGCGGACGGTTTTCATCATCATTTCTTCTGTTTCTCCGGGAAGGCCGAGTATGATATGAATGCAGGTCCCGGCGTTCGGGGCAAGAGTTTTCAGGCGCAGGTATCCTTCGCGGAACGTATCAAAAGTATGTCCGCGATTAATGAGGGCTGCAGTTCCGTCGTCCGATGACTGAAGCCCCAGTTCGACGGTGAGGACGGTTTTTTCGGAAATTTCATTCAGAAGCAGGCAGCTGTCTTCGGGCAGGCAATCGGCTCTGGTTGCTATATTCATACCGCATACGCCTTCAAAAGTCAGAATTTCCCCGTATATCGGCCTCAGCTTTTCTGCCGGAGCGAAGGTGTTCGTGTGTGCCTGAAGGTAAGCTATGCAGAGGGAAGTGTCCCACTTTCTTGCAAGCGAGGCGCGTCCGGCTTCGTATTGCTCTCTGAGTGAAAGACCTTCGGGAACGCAGTCTCCGCTTCCGCGTGCCGAGCAATAAATACAGCCCCCGCTGCCGTTTGCAATATTCGGGCAGGAAAAGCCTGCGTCCAGCGGAATCTTCGCGACCTTCCTTCCGAACGTCCGCCTCAGATAATATTCGTAAGTGTAATATCTTTTGTTCGAATCGCTGAATTCAAACGGATTGGTATCTTTCTGTGACATGTTTTTCCTTTGCAGTCTGATGTGGGTGAACCAGGGGACGTTTCTGGTGG
>DCGL01000140.1:0-8914 GCA_002314565.1 Clostridiales bacterium UBA1779 | reverse complement strand
CCACCAGAAACGTCCCCTGGTTCACAAAAAAACAAACAAACAGGGGCTGCGCAGCAGCCCCGTGTTAAGTTATGCAAGAAGTTTTTCGACGGCGGAAAGGCGGGCGCAGAGGGTGAGAACCTTCATGGCGCGGGCAAGCTCGTCATCTGAAGGGAAGGAAGGAGCAATACGGATGTTTGCATCGTCGGGGTCCTTGCCGTAGGGGTAGGTAGCGCCTGCCGTTGTCAGCTTTACTCCGGCTTCAAGGCAAAGGTTGTAGGTGCGCTTTGCTGTGCCGTTCATGACGTAGAGACTGATGAAGTAGCCGCCGAGCGGGTTGGTCCAGCGGGCGAAGCCGCAGTCTGAAAGATCCTCTTCGAGAGTCTTTTCGACAAGCTCAAACTTGGGACGAAGAACGTCCGCAAGGGTCTTCATATGCTTCATAATGTTTTCGGCGTTTGTGAAGTATTTTACGTGTCTTATCTGGTTGATTTTATCAAAACCGATGGTCTGTATGCCCATAACCGACTTTATCTGAGCGAGATTGCGCTCGGAAGCTGCCAGGATGGCGACGCCTGAGCCCGGGAATGAAATTTTTGAAGTGGAGGCAAAATAGAAAACCATATCTTCGTTTCCGGTTTTGCGGCACTCTTCAAAGATATCGAGCAGCTTTACGTCCGTGTCATACAGGAAATGAACGGCATAGGCGTTGTCCCAGAAAATTCTGAAATCCCCGGCAGCCGGCTTCAGGGCGGCAAGCTCACGGACGACTCTGTCGCTGTACGTGATTCCCTCGGGATTTGAGTATTTGGGATTGCACCACATACCCTTGACCTGCGGGTCGTTTTCCGCATAGCGTCTGACCTCGTCCATATCGGGACCTTCGTCAGTCATTCTGATATTGATCATCTCGATGCCGAGAGACTGAGTGACGGCAAAATGACGGTCGTATCCGGGGCAGGGGCAGAGGAACTTAATCTTTCCCTCGTTTATCCAGGGACGGCATTTTCCGTCGCGGCCGACGGTTCCGTACAGCATGCAGCGTGCAACAGCGTCGTACATCAGATTGAGCGAGGAGTTTCCGGCAACGAAAATCTGATTTTCCGGAATTCCGAGAAGGTCAGAGAAGAGCTTTTTTGCCTCGGGAATACCGTCGAGAATGCCGTAGTTGCGGTAATCGGCGCCCGAAGCCGAAATAAGGTCTTCGGCGGCTGTAATGCAGCCGAGCATAGGCGTCAGCAGATTGAGCTGAGCCTTTCCGGGCTTTCCGCGGGACAGATCGAGCTTGAGCCCTTCGGCTTTTACGCCTTCGTACTCTTTTTCAAGTTCAGCTTTTAGTGCCGAAAGCTGTTCGGCTGACATTTCGGAATAATTCATGGCAGTATATATGGGAAGGAGTTCAATCCTTCAAACCGGCGGGGATGGATTTCGGTTCTTCCGTTTGCGAAGAACCGCTGCCCGGCGGCGATAATATCAGAAATCTGCGTTGCCTGTGGTTCTCGGGAAGGATTCAACGTCACGGATGTTTTCCATACCGGTGACGTACATAATCATTCTCTCGAAACCGAGGCCGTAACCGGCATGCTTACAGCCTCCGTAGCGGCGCAGATCGCAGTACCAGCTGTAATCTTCGGGGGCAAGTCCGAAGCGTTCAATGGCTTTTTCGAGCATATCAAGACGCTCTTCGCGCTGTGAACCGCCGATAAGCTCACCGATACCGGGAACGAGCATATCTGCTGCGGCGACGGTCTTGCCGTCATCGTTGAGACGCATATAGAAGGCCTTGATTTCTCTCGGATAATCGTATACGAAGACCGGCTTCTTGAAAATCTGCTCGGTCAGGTATCTTTCGTGTTCTGTCTGCAGGTCGATGCCCCACTTTACGGGATAATCGAACTTGTGTCCGCTTTCTTCGAGGAGCTTGACAGCTTCAGTGTAGCTGACTCTTCCGAAGTCGGATTCCGCGACGTGGGTAAGTCTCTCGATAAGTCCCTTGTCAACGAACTGGTTGAAGAACTTGAGCTCTTCGGGGCATTCCTTCATAACGAACTTAATGACGTACTTGACCATAGCCTCGGCTGTGTCCATATAGTCATAAAGGTCGGCAAAGGCCATTTCGGGCTCAACCATCCAGAATTCGGCAGCGTGACGCTGAGTGTAGCTGCGTTCTGCACGGAAGGTGGGGCCGAAGGTGTAGACGTTTGCAAAGGCCATGGCGTAGGTTTCAACGTTGAGCTGACCTGAAACGGTAAGTCCGGTCTTCTTTCCGAAGAAGTCCTTGGAATAATCTACGGAGCCGTCCTCGGTCTTCGGAACGTCGTTCAGATCGAGTGTGGTAACCTGGAACATTTCACCGGCACCTTCGCAGTCGGAACCTGTGATGAGAGGTGTATGAACGTATACGAAGCCTCTTTCATGGAAGAAGCTGTGGATGGCGAAAGCAACTGTGGAACGGACTCTGAATACAGCCGAGAAGGTATTGGTTCTCGGACGCAGATGGGCGATGGTACGCAGATATTCCATTGAATGACGCTTTTTCTGAAGGGGATAATCGGGGGTTGAAGCGCCCTCGAGAAATACTTCTTCAGCCTTCATTTCAAAGGGCTGGGGAGCGTCGGGAGTAAGGGCAATCGTGCCCGTGCAGACGTAAGAAGCACCTACGTTCTGCTTGACCATATCGTTGTAATTGCTCAGCTTATCGTTCTCGAGAACGACCTGCAGGCAATTGAAGCAGGAACCGTCGTTAAGTGTGAGGAAGCCAAAGGTGTTGCTGGCACGGATCGATCTTGCCCAGCCGGCAACAGTGATTTTCTTTTCCGCCCATTTTTCGGGCTCGGCAAACAGTTCTTTGACTGTAATGCGTTTCATGGTTTTTCCTTTCTGCGGCGAGGCTCTTTTTCGAAAAAACGCAATTTTGCATCTGCAAATCTGCAAAAAATACAAAACTGTAACGAATATTATAGCATAACCGCACTTGCTTTGCAAGTATATATTTAAAATTATTCAAAAATCAGGGCGAATCATCGCCGTTTTGCCCAAAATTCTGCAAGCTTGGGTGTTAAATCATGCAAATCCGAGACGTAAGAGATTCCGCTCCAGTGCGCCGGCATCAGAGCCTTGTATCTTTCCTCTGCATAGCGGTCGTCGATGAGAATCACAACGCCCGTATCCTGTTCGCGTCTTATCACTCTTCCGGCCGCCTGCAGTACGTTGTTCATTCCGGGGTAGGTATATGCATAGTCGAAGCCGCATTCGGACCTTGTTTCGTAATAATCGCGTATGATGTTGTTTTCCGCCGAAAGTCCCGGAAGACCCACTCCGACGATGACGGTTCCTATAAGTCTTCCGCCGGGCAGGTCGATTCCCTCTGAGAAGGAGCCTCCGAGCACGCAGAAGCCGATTCTGAGGATTCCTTTATCATCTTCAAAGAAGGAAAGGAAGCTTTCGTGCTCCGCACGGCTCATACCGGATTTCTGTATGCGCACGCGCACGTTCGGATATTTTTCCGTGAATATTTTAGCCACCTCGGTCATATAGCTGTACGAGGGGAAAAACACCATGTAATTTCCTTTTTTTGCCGAAGCAACGGAAGCAATTGCCGTACTTATGCGTTTTGCCGATTTATCCCGCGATTCGTATCTCGTATCAATGCAGGTGACTGCAGCGATAAAGAGATTATCGCGCGGGAAGGGGGAAGGAAGAGAGAGCGACGACGAATTCTTCGTCCCGCCGAGTATGTCGGCAAAATAGTCTGAGGGCGTCAGTGTCGCCGAGAAAAAGACGGAGGCGTGAACTCTGGACAGCGTTTCGTCAAGCCTCTCGGACGGATCAAGACAGAAAAGCTTTGCCGAGATGACCCCGCGCTGCAGTTCTATATAGGTTCTGTATTTCGAATCAAAGGCGTCGGCTGCATCCAGCCATTTCGAAAGCTTGCGAAGAAGCGTTCCCGATGCTGCGAAAAGCTCGGACTCGTCCCTGTGAATCGCCCTGAACTGAATCAGAACGGGCAGAAGAACCAAAACGGCTTCGGTAAGATCTGCGGGGACCGAGCTGTCGAAAAACCAGCCGGATTCAAGTCCGTTTTCGTCCTTTACGGTGTTTTCACGGCAGAGCTCACCGAGGGAAAGAAGTTTTTCACGCAGTCTCTCAAGCAGCGGATAAATCTGCATGCCCTCGTTTATGAATGAAAAGAAGGAGTCCAAATCGCCTTCGGAAAGCACGGCCGAAAAAGTATCTCTGGCACGCACGGGAAGGTTGTGCGCCTCGTCGGTCAGCAGAACGGCGTCCTCTGCGGCTCTTCCCGAAAAGAAGCGCTTGAGTCTGACCGCCGGGTCAAAAACGCTGTTGTAATCGCAGATTACGATATCGCAGTATTCGGCAAGGTCAAGGGAGAATTCGTAGGGACAGACTGCGTGGGAGGCCGCACACTCGAACACCGTCTTTACGGGATATCCCCGGTGGCGTTCAAGCAGGTCGTGGAGCGGCTCGGGAATACGTGAATCGTAGTTCTTCATATACGGGCACGAGTCGCCTTCACAGGCAAAGCAGCCCTTCCGTCCCATAGCCCGCGGGCACATATCCTCTTTTGAAGCAAGAACGATGCACCGGAGTCCGGCCCCCGCTTCATTGAGCTTGGCCACCGCGGAAAACGCTTCGCGACGTGTGGAAATTTTGGCAGTTAAATAGAAAATTCTGCGGAAATCCGCGCCTGCCATGGCTCTTACTGCCCCGTACAGTACCGAAACCGTTTTGCCGATTCCCGTCGGAGCCTGGGCAAAAAGCCTTTCCTTCTGACGGACGGCAGTGTATACGCGTTCGATAAGCTCCTTCTGGCCTTCGCGCAGTGAGGAGTGAGGAAATTTCAGTCGGGCAAGCAGCGGAAGCAGCTCTCTGTGGCGTATGATTTCATATTCCGCACGACCCTGTATCAGGGTAAGCAGAAAATGGAGGCGTTCACAGAGGACGGCGGGAGTATATTCGGTGTCGCTGACGCTGATGCTTCCTTCGAGCGAGCGGTCAAGAAGAACGCGTCTGATGACTACCGGTTTGTCGTTTGCAAGGGCAAAAAGCGCAGCGCAGCAAAGAGAAAAGATGCTTGGCTGCGGGCAGTGTGAGCTGCCGCTTTTCGCTCTGAAAAAGCATACGATTTTATCAGGCGACTGTCCGCTTCCCGGGCAGTATCCCGCAGCTTTGCAGCTGACAAGATACTTTATTCCGTCGTGTTCGACAAGTGCACGTTTTTCTTTATTCTGTACGAGTCCCGGAAGGAATGAGAATTCAGCGGCTTTTTTTGTGCTGACGGGGATTTCGTCGCTTCCGCGGCAGAGTTCCTCTGCATCGATTTCAATGACGGCACCGGCAGAGGTTTGTGTATATCTCATTGCAAATACCCGCCTTTCCGTCACACGCATGAAAGCCCTGAAATATCACGCAGTATCCCATTATTACAGAATTTTATTATTATACATTATATTGTGTAAAAAAGCAAGTTTTATTTCTTATTATATGGAAAATACAAAAAACAATACAAATAATACTTGATTTTTCCCGATTTTTCATATACAATATTGTGGTAAAAAATAAAAATACTAAGGAGACGTTATGAAAACTCTCGCAGAACATCCCGTAATTACGGTTATCGGCTGCGGTATGATGGGCTCCGCCATCACCTGGCCGGCAGCTGAAAACGGCTGCAAAATCAGACTTGTGGGCTCCGTCCTTGACGACAAAATCATTGAGCACGCAAAGAAAACCGGCGAGCATCTCACCCTCAAGAGACCCTTCCGCACCCCCGAAAACTACGAATTCTACTATTTCTCAGAGCTTGACCGTGCTCTTGACGGCGCCGATCTTACGATATGCGGCGTTTCAAGCTTCGGCCTTGACTGGTATCTTGAAAACGTAATCCCGAGACTTCACGACGGTGTCCCGGTGCTTTCAATCACCAAGGGCATGCTTCATCTCGGAGAGGGAAAGATGATTTCCTACCCCGAAAAGATGGAAGAGGTTGCCGCAAAGCTCGGCAAGAAGATTGACTTTATGGCTGTCGGAGGTCCTTGCACCTCATACGAGCTTGCAGACCTTGACCCCAGCCACGTAACCTTCTGCGGCCGCAAGCCAGAAATGCTCAGAACCGTCAGAAGCTGGTTCGAGGCTCCCTATTATATGGTCAGCCTTTCAACCGACGTCCGCGGTGTTGAATGCGCAGTTGCCCTGAAGAACGCCTACGCTCTCGGCATCACGATTTCAATCGGTCTTGCTTACAAGCGTGAAGGCCGCGTATTCGACCATTACAATTCACAGGCCTGCGTTTTCGAACAGGCCGTAAAGGAAATGACCCACCTGCTTGCCCTCTGCGAAGGACAGCCCGAAAACATCCTTCTCGGTGCCGGAGACCTCTACGTAACGGTTTACGGAGGCCGCACGCGCAAGCTCGGCATACTTCTCGGCGAAGGAAAGAGCTTCACCGAAGCCCGTGAGATTCTTGCAGGAGTCACCCTCGAATCAACTGCCATTGCCGCCCGCACCGTTGAGGCTGTCAAGGCTCTCGAAAAGCTCGGCAAGGTAAAGCCCGAGGAATTCCCGCTGCTTCACCACATCGGCGACCGCCTCGACAACCGCACCGACGTCGAAATGCCCTGGGCCGCTTTCGAAAGCAACAATCTTTAATCAATAAAAAAGGACCGATTGATTCGTCTGTATCGGTACAGAGAAAAATCGGTCCTGTTTCTTTGTGTTTCGGCTGAATTATTAACGGCGGGGCGCAAAAAAAGACCGTTTGTCCGTCGTGAGTCCCCCCTGTACGGATAAACGGCCTTTTATATTGATTAATCCAGAGGATTGCCTTCGCTGTCAAACAGAGGAAGCTTTTCGAGATAGATGATGTCGTCTCTCTTCGTTGCATCGCCTTCGGCAAGAATTGCCATTCTGCCGCAGATTTCGGCACCGGTTGCTTCAACGAGCTGCTCAAGGGCCTTGAGTGATTCGCCTGTCGAGATAACGTCATCGACAATGAGGACCTTCTTGCCCTTCATCAGCTCGGCGTCTGCCTTGTCAAGATAGAGCTTCTGCTCTTTGGCGGTTGTGATTGAATGAACGGTTACCTCAAAAACGCCGTTCATATAAAGCTTCGCGGCTTTTCTTGCAAGAAAATACTTGCGGTTTCCGTCAAGTCTTGCCATTTCGTGTGCCAGCGGAATTCCTTTTGACTCTGCAGTGAGAACGTAATCGTATTCGGGAGCCTTTTCAAGCAGTGCCTTTGCACAGGCAGTTGTGAGCTCCGGATCCCCGAAAATAACGAAAGCGCCGATTTTCAGCTTGTCGCTGATGGGGCACAGGGGAAGAGAACGGTCAAGACCGGCTATGTTCATTTTGTAAGCTGTTTTCATTGTGGTACTCCTTTTTCCGAAGCCAATCGGTCAAAATATCATTATTATTATACTCTGTGCGGATGAAAAGTCAAGGCTTAATCCAAAATTAATAAAAAAGGGGAAAAACACTTTATTTTCATTTGGTTTTATGGTACAATATAGTGTCTATTTGTAATTAATCCTGCCCGGCGGATTCTGTCTGCCGAAAAACGCGGAAGGCAGTGTCCACGCACTGCAGAAAGAGCATTATGCCCATGAAAAAGATTCTTATCAACGGCGGAAAAAAGCTTCACGGAAAAATCGACGTGAGCGGAATGAAGAACGCTGCCCTGCCTATAATATTTGCCTGCATTCTTACCGGAAAGAAGTGTGTTCTCGATAACATTCCCGACGTTACGGACGTAAACCTCTCTCTGAAAATTCTTGAGGATATGGGGGCGGAAGTTATCAGAATCAGCCGCAACACGGTATCGGTTGACACGGAAAAGCTGAACGGTATGACCTCGCGCCATGACCTTGTTTCACGTCTTCGTGCGTCAACCTATCTTCTCGGCGCAGAGCTCGGCCGTTTCGGAGAAGCCCGCGTCGGATTTTCCGGCGGCTGCGATTTCGGAGTCCGTCCGATTGATCAGCATCAGAAGGGCTTTGAGGCTCTCGGTGCAAAGGTCACCGTCGAAAACGGCTGCAACCGTGTGGTTGCCGGTCCTCAGGGACTCAGAGGCGGCTCGGTTTATCTCGACATTGCGTCCGTCGGTGCAACGATCAACGTTATGCTCGCGGCAGTTCTTGCCGACGGAAAAACGACGATTGACAACGCCGCAAGAGAACCTCATATAGTCGACCTTGCAAACTTCCTCAATATGTGCGGCGCGAAGATTACCGGAGCCGGAACCTCCTTTATCAAGATAACCGGCGTTACCGAGCTTCACGGCTGTGAATATACCATCATTCCAGATATGATTGAAGCCGGAACCTATATGGTTGCCGCAGCTGCCGCAGGAGGCCGCGTCACTGTCAGCGGTGTTATTCCCAAGCATATGGAAACCGTTACGGCAAAGCTCATAGAAATGGGTGTCTCCGTCGACGAAGATGAGGATTTCATTACTGTTACGAGCAACGGAAAACTCAGAGGAGTCAACATTAAAACGTATTTTTACCCCGGTTTCCCGACAGATATGCAGCCTCAGTTCGGTGCCCTTCTTGCGGCAGCTGACGGTACCTCGATAATAACCGAAGGTGTTTTTGACAACCGTTTCAGATATGCCGATGAACTTGCGAAAATGGGGGCGGAAATCAACGTCCTCGGTCGAAATGCGTCAATAGTCGGCAAAAAGAAGCTGTCCGGAGCTCCGGTTACGGCAGTTGACCTGCGTGCCGGTGCTGCAATGATTATTGCCGGCCTTGCTGCTGAAGGAAAAACCGAAATATCTCAGATAGAAATAATTGAACGCGGATATGATGACATCGTAGGAAAGCTCCGCGGAGTCGGAGCAGACATCCGCCTCGTTGATGACGGGGCCTGAGAAACAGGGGGAATTGAAGTGTACAGAATTGGTATTGATCTC
>DCGL01000038.1 GCA_002314565.1 Clostridiales bacterium UBA1779 | reverse complement strand
TGTGCGTGCCAAGCACACAAGATAAAAACGGCCGGTTAAGTCACCGGGGGTTGTTCCCGGTTTTTAACCAGCCCTTTTGTTTTTATTTCAGATGGAACTTCATATCTTCCTCAAGGCCCAGCACGTCAACCATATTGGCAAAATTTGCAGGAGCACTGAGCAGCTTTTCTTCGTGATGCGCGTCGCTGCCGAAATAGAACTTGCAGCCGCAGGTCATCGCAATACGATAGGGGCGGAAGAGCCATTCAAGCTCCTCGCGGGGAGCTGCCAGAGAGTTGAAGTTCAGTTCGACTCCCATGCCGATTTTGGCTGTTCTGGTGAACATTTCACGGAAGGTGTCATCGCTGATAAGATTCAGCACGCTCTTCGAATGTCCTTTGCACATAAGGCCGCAGGTGAGGTGCGGAATTCCGACCTTTTCAAAGGGGAGGTCTGCGTTCAGCAGCGTATCCCATCTCTTTACGTACTGCTCTGCGCGGTATTTCCAGTCGCTCTCGGTTTCGGTGCCGATTGAAGCATCAATCGTAAAGCCGCTCATATGAAGATGGGTCGTCGGAACGATAATGAAAGCAAGCTCCTCGGCGACCTTGTGCGAAATTCCTATCGTGCCGTACTGATCCATATCGATTTCAGCACCGAACATGTAGTTGATACCCTCGGCTGTCGGAAGCGGCAGAGACTTTCTGATGTGTTCATAATCCTGTTTTTTATACCAGTTCGAAGCCCCGGGAACCGTTTCATCCCAGAAATGATCGGTGAGTATCAGTTCCTTGTAATTATTGTCCTTTGCATACTGCAGTATTCTCAGAGGAGTCTGCAGGGGGTCGTTTGAGCAGAGCGACAGCTCTGAATGAATGTGAAAATCGTGGTCAACGGTGAATTTCATATTTGAGCTCCTTTTCAATATGATTTCATAAATAAAACCGTATTTTGATTGTTTCACCCGATATTATACCACCCCACGCCCTCTGCGTCAACAGTTCAGACGGATTGATATTCAAATAATAAACAGTTCCGATCCACGGACAGAAGGCAGTTGGATTATTGATTTTCCCGTCAGATTATAGTATAATTATGTATACAAAAAACAGACGGAGTTTAAAATGATCGCTAAGCTTTTCAGAAAAATGCTGCCATCACAGATTTTCTCAAATCTGGCGATGACCCTATGCCTTCAGATTGACGTTATCCTGATTGCACAGTTCTTCGGTGTGAACGGAGTGGCATCCTACGGACTTGTAAACCCTCCGGTTCTGCTGTTCACGGCTCTTACGGGACTTGTTTCAAGCGGAATCACAACGGTGTGCTCCGGCCTTGTCGGACGCGGAGATTCAAAAGGCATAAACTGCCAGTTTTCTTCGGCAGTTGCCCTGTCCTTTTTGATCGGGTTCGGCTTTACTGCCGCAATTCTTGTTTTCCGGGAACCGATTACCGCATTTCTCGGGGCTCCTGCAGGAAGCGAGCTGCACGATTCAACGCTCGGATACCTTATTGGATATTCGCTCGGCCTCCCCTTCTATTTGATGGTAAGCTCGCTGACGTCATATCTTCATATCGCAGGCAAAAGGCAACGGGTTATCCTGTCGATTGTTGTCATGACCGTAATTGACATTGCTCTTGACGTTGTGAATGAAGCGGTATTCAGCCTCGGTATGTTCGGTATGGGGCTTGCAACGACAATCAGCGAAGTCGGAGCATTTCTCGTGGTTTTCGGCTATTTTCTCAGCAAAAAATCCATGTACAGGTTCAGCTTCGCATCCATTCGCTTAAAGAGCTGTTTTCAAACGTTCACGGCGGGACTGCCTATTGCGCTGAATCAGACCTGTTTCACGATTTCGATGTTCACGGTAAACAGGCTGCTTCTGTTGTACGGAGGAAATGAGGCTCTTGCCGCATTTTCCGTAATCGGAGCACTTTCCAATATCGGTTTTGCAGTCAGCTTCGGTGTCGGGTGCACCGTACAGATTCTGTCGGGTATTTTTTACGGTGAAGAGGACAGGGACGGTGTTATTACGTCGATAAAGCAAGGCATTTTCTGGACTCTCTTACTAAACAGCATACTTGTCGTGCTTTCGCTGATATTTGCACGTCCTTTTTCAAGTCTTTACATTACAGACAACGACACAGCACTTAATCTGGCAATCTCGGCAGTTTTCATCAGCGCATATATGATAATTCCCATGGGAATAAACGTTCTCTTCAAGAATTACTATACGGTAATCAAAAAGCTTTATCTGTCACTGATTGTCAGCCTCTTCGAAAATCTCATTTTTATGATTCCGTCTTATTTACTGCTTTCAAAACTTTTCGGTCTGAACGGTCTCTGGGCAGGCCGCTTCCTCACAGAGATGCTGGCGATGATTATCATATATATTATTGCCGTCATAGCGGCCAAAAAGCCGGGCTTCAGCATCAGATATCTTTCTCTGATTGACACCGATTTCCCTGTTGCGGATAATCAGACCGCTTCTTTTGAAATCTGCGATAAGGAAGGAGTTTCAAACTCCTCGCAAGCGGCATGCGAATTTGTAAATGCCGCCACCGGTGACCGTTCCTTCTCAAATTACGTCGGTCTGTGCATAGAAGAAATTGCCGCATTTACTATCGAGCGCAGCTTTACGGATAATAAACCTCACAAAATTTCGGTCCGTCTTGTAAACCGCGGCGACGAGTGGATAATCCGTATGCGCGACGACTGCCGGCAGTTCGACACCGCCGAATATATGAAGCTTCATCAGAGTGACGACCTGATTTCACACCTCGGAATACGTATGGTATTCCGGCTTGTCACTGAGGCAAAGTATATCAGCTCACTTGGCATGAACTGCCTGACAATGAAATTAAAATATACGAAGAAGGCGTAAAAAAGAGGCTGTTGAACCTGAGTCTGACTCAGGAAGCAACAGCCTTTTTTCCGAAATATCTCCAAACGCAGTTCACTGCCGTTTAATCAGTTTTCCGAATAATACTCGATGTTAATCCCGTTCTTTACCATATAGCTGTAAATCTCGGGGCCTTTTTCTTTATCACAAATGATGATTAGTGCTGTGCTTTCTTTCGGGACAAACGCAAGAAAATACTTGAATTCTCTGATGCAGAAAATATTCTTCCAGGGAATTCCGTACGAAGCGTCTTCACCCTTCAGTTCAACTCCGTTTTCGTCGATTGTCAGAGTGCGGGCAATCTGGTTCTGTTTCATTTTCTTAACCTGATTTTTTCTGAGAAACGCAGCCAATATCAAAAAAACAATACCAATGCTGCACAACGACAAAAGAAATGTTGCCGCACCTTCGGCGGTTCCCAGGATTTTCATCAGCAGCGCCACGGCGAAAAGCACTGCAAAACAGACAACCAGAGAAGTATACTGCTTTTTCACACTCTTGAACTTCATACTCGGATTCTTGCGTACGCTAACCATACGAGTCGGAATATCAAGAATTTCAAGACATTTCTCCGTTGTGATGTCATTTTCCGGCGGGAATTCGATAACAAGCGGTTCTGACATTTTTGAACTCCTTCAATTAATCAATAGAATACTTATGCTTGTTTATGAGCCTGAAGACACGGCCTCAGGTTCGTTTTTTTCTCTTTCAAAGATACATGTGCAGAACTCGCCCAAGGGAATCTGCACGCTATGAAGCTTCCAGCCTTGCTTTGAATATTCATCAAGCACCTGCTGAAGCTTTGCATTCATTTTACCTGCCGTTGAAAATGTGCAGGTGAAGGTAACGGTTTTGTATTCGTATTTCATTTTTTTGAACTCCTTTTTTATATTTTCGGGAAAAGCGTCAGGTTGCCGTCTTCGTCGAAGGGGACTTCGAAATAGTCGGAAAGCATCTCGACGGGCTGAACAGCGGCGCGGACGGCAGCTTCGGACATATAGACTTCGTCGAGGAATTTCGTGGAGCGGATGATGACGAGGCGGATGTCGTCGTTGTTTATCTGACCGCAGAGCTTGACGCAGCCCTGAAACACTTCCCTGTCGTTCGCAAGAATCATCGGGATGCGGCTGCTGTTGGGCTCGGTCGAGGTCAGGGTGTTGACGTAGGTAACGTCAAGATTCACCTGATCGTACATGTGCTTCGGCATAAAGTCGGCAAGACCCATACCGTTTCCGTTGCCCTCGGATTTGTTCGTCAGGTTGAGAAGACCGAGCTTTATCGTGTTCGGGCCTCCGCTTGCCGCGCGGGTGTGAAAACGGCCGATGATGTTCGTGTCCATCCCGGTTCCGCTGATTTCCTTACCCGCCTCGTTGACAATCAGGGTGTCGATTTCATCAAGGGCGATGCGGGGCATACGGGCTCTTGCAGATTCAAGATATTCGGGCTCCTTTTCCAAAATCTCGTCCTTTTTCATAACGTGAAGCTCGGCGAGATGATTGTATCCGTTCTCTATTGTGCATATACCGGCAAGAATATTGAGCTTTTCAAGGCCGATTGTGGCAACGGCAACGATGTTTTCGGCCATATTTTCATAGCGCAGAAAGTGCGTCATCTCGGCGCCTCTCTGCTTTGCAAGACCGATTGCGAGCATTTTGAGCAGGCCGCTTTCATAGCGTCCGCGGAAGGAGGTATGCGGTTTTACGCGGTTGAGAAGGATAATTCCGTCCGCTTCGCAGGCGTTTCTGTCAATGTAAACCGGCAAGCCCTTCGGCGTGCGGCCGATTTCGTTGACCTCCATTCCGGAAACGATTTCGGCTCCCATTGCTTCCTCGGTGATGCCGAGATTGTGAAGAACCTCGCGCTGACCTTCGGCGCTTGCTCCGCCGTGACTGCCCATTGACGGAATAAGAATCGGGATGCCCCCGCGTGATTTGACGAAAGCGACGACTGTTTTTACAATCAGCGCATATTTGTCGATTCCGCGGCTGCCGCAGGTTATCGCAATGCGCGATCCCGGCGCGAAAGCTTTGCATTTTTCTTCGAGTCCGAGAAGGAGTGCTCCTTCTACGTCCTCAAAAGTATCGTTATTGAATGTTTCTTTTACCTTTGCGACCTTAGGAATTTTGTAAGGAGCAAGAAGTTTGCTGACTGCGTTCATTTGTTTACCCTAATATCATTATTAATGATTGAATTTTACATCATAAATGCAGCTTTGTCAAGTACAATTATCCACGCGATTTGTTCAACCGAGCCGCAGGGAGACCGGTTCACTGGCACACCCCGCTTTCCACACCGTGCCGGGGTGAGCGGAACTTAACCGCGAACCGACCGAGCCGCAGGGAGACAATCAGACTTGCGACGTGGCTCTGCGATTCGCAAAAATCGGGCACAGAGCGAAAATCTCACTCTGTGCCCGATTTTTCAGTCTTTTACGGCTCTTGTAGCCCAGAAGGTTTCAACGTTGTGATTGTGAAGCGGACCCGAACCGTTTGTGTCTCCGAAAATGCCGGTAAGCCTCAGACCGGCAGCAAGCTGGCCGCCGATCTGCTCTTCGATTGTATGCGAAAATTCATATCCGCCGTCTTCTTCCTGCATAAGCTTCAGATGCTCGGGATTTTTCAGCGGATTGAAGGGCAGCACGTTGCAAAGTGCGGTCTCATCGTTGTCGTATGCGAAATTGAGGCCATTGTCAATTCCGGCAAGCAGAATACCGCCGTGCTTCAGGATGCGGTATATTTCTTTCCAGAGCGGCATTATATCTTCTATGTAAATATTTGAAACGGGATGAAATATGATATCAAAGCTTTCGTCTGCAAACGGCAGCGGCTTCGACATATCCCCGCGAATGATTTCTATATCGTAGCCTTCGCGCTCTGCGACGAGCTTTTCCGATTCAAGCTGCTTCGGTGAGTAATCAAATACCGTACAGACGGCGCCTGCGGCATTGAATATAGGCATCTGCTGGCCTCCGCCCGATGCAAGACCGAGCAGTTTTTTACCGCGAAGTTCGCCGAACCACTCGCGCGGTACCGCCTTTGTCGGTGTCAGAACAACTTTCCACTCGCCTTTTGTCGCTTTTTCGTACGTTTCGTGGTCAATGGGCTTTCCCCATTCCCAACCGTTTTCTATCCATCTGTCGATTGTTGCGGCATTTATATCCTGATAATTCATTTTCTCTTCCTTCTGTGAGGTATTTTTATTAAATACACGAAAAATACCCCACTGTTTTTTTAGTCTTTCTATTTCCCGTGAGTTATTTTCTTTGAATACACGAAATATACCTCACTGTTTTTCATTTCTTTCTATTTCCCGTGAGGTATTTTCGGAAAATATGCTCTTCATACCTCACGCTTTTTTCATTGCTTTCTTTTTTCGTGAGGTGTTTTTCTTCAAAACACGAAAAATACCTCACTGTTTTTCATTTCTCTCTTTTTTCCGTGAGGTATATATTCTTTTTCTTCGAATTTTACATCACAAACACCGTTTTGTCAAGAATTAAAACTGCGGCGGATTGATATTTGTCATATCGCGAGCCTCATCCGTCAATTTTCGCTAACGCGAAAATTGCCACCTTCCCCCGTGGGGAAGGCAAGTATGACAAAAACACTGCCTGCGGCGGATTGATATTTGTCATCTCATCCCAAAAGATGACAAAAGACCCCGACGC
>DCGL01000017.1:219-11047 GCA_002314565.1 Clostridiales bacterium UBA1779 | reverse complement strand
GCTGAGCTATGCTCCCAAAGTGTCTATTCTTGCCGACGACGGGTAAAATTATACCATTTCTGTTTTCTTTTGTCAACACTTTTTTTGTGTTTTTCGATTATTCTATCCGAAAAATTTTTATTACTACCCGTCTGTATCCGACGGCATTTTTTTTGCCTGAAAAAATCCCTGCCGAATGCCGAATCCTTCGCGCACTGCGCGGCGGCATTCGCCGTGCATCATTTCTCGTCATTTCGAGCACCAATGCAGTCATTTTCTCTTCGACGGTATTCTTTTTCAGACCTTCTGTGCCGGATTCGTTCTGCGAGACCCATTTGAGGATTCAGTGCAGAAAAAGGACCGCGGCGTCTCCCTGCGGGTCGGTCGGTTCGCGGTTCGAACAGTCCCCCGGACTGTTCTCAGGTACCGCTCACACCCTCTGTCATATCTTGAGAGTCACATCTGTCCCCCGGTCAAATTTGAACCAGTAGAAACGTCCCCCGGTCCGCCGGTCACTCAAGAGTGAGCCTGCGCAGAGTCAGAGCCCCGAGGAAGTTTCCCTCCTCTTTTCCGCCGCTGCAGTATGCAAGCAGCATTTCTTTTTCATTCAGGAAAAATACCGACGTATAGCAATAGCCGCGCTGTGGGTCGGTCTCAATTAATACAGGTTCCGAAAAACGTTCACCGTCTGCACTTTCCGCAATACACAAAGGTGTCCTTCCCGCGGTTCCGGGGGCAATTGACGCGGCCTGAGCTTCTGGCACCGGATTGTAAACCGCATAATACAGGCCCGAATACGGATTTTTGGCAATTTTCATCGGGGAAACCGGGGAGGTAAATGAAGAAGGGTCCGGTTCCGTCCAGCTGTTTCCGGCGTCCGCCGATACCGCAACGTACTGACTGCCACGGTCGGTTCTGGCATAGAGCCGCAGTCTGCCGTCCGGCAGCTCGTATATGCCGGGCTCCTGCAGTCCGGTGCGGCTGCACTCCCGGGACGGAAGTGAAATGCCGTTCCGGCCTTCGCGCCAGCTTCTGCCGTCGTCCTCCGAATAAAAAACGTGAGCATGAGCCACGCCGTCAAAAATCATTCTGCCGCCGCTGTATGCAATCCGGTGTCTTGCTGCCGCAAACGCCAGCTTTCCGCTTTCCGTGCGGATCACGCGGTTGTTGTTCACGACGTAATACGCCATATAAGGGCCGGAGCACAACACCTCTGTGCTTTTATCAAAGAACTTCCCGTCAGGGCTCGTGCGCATTACGTAATCAAGCCAGCTGTTTTTTCTGCCGTATTCGTCGGAGCACTCCTCTTGCCTTCTGACAAGATAAAACAATGCAATCTCCCCTGAATTCAGCGTCACGAACGACACGCTCATCAGGTTAAGGCAGTTTTTGTATTCACCGTGAGCGACGAGCACAACGGGCTCGCCGGGCAAAATCTTTCTTCCGTCCGCTGACAGGCGGATTGCGGCGATATCCGACACGGCATCGTCGGAAAGCCCCGCAGTCATCCTCGAATACGCAAACATTATATTCCCGTCCGGGAGACGGACGAAATCGCCCTCACTGTTCCGCGGATTTCCGGCGGAAGGAGTAAAATGCCCGATAATTTCCGATTTGCAGATTTTCATATGGTTTCCTTTTTGTTTAAAGCGTTCAGGCGTTCATCTCCGCCCGAAGCGCAGGTCTCTCAGTTGCTTTTCAATTTTCGTTCAGCCGTCTGTCCATCTCCGGAACGCAGGTCTGTGTGATGCTTTTAAATCGGCGTCCGGACGTCCGAATCTTTTCAAAGGTACGTACTGTCAGACGTTTTTCATTAAATTTTCAGTGTCAGGCAGCTGCTCCTCTTCCCCTCTTCGCCAAAGACCGAAAGCCGCGGCAAAAAAGTAATCACCTGCCGGCAGCAAATCCGTTTTATATACAGGGTATGAAGCAAGAGGAGCATACAGGTGATAATTTGCCTGCGTAATATCGCTTGTCAGTTTTACGGGAACCGTTGCGGCAACGCTCAGGGCCGAGGTGTATTCGCGGTTCGAAAGACGGATTTCGTGCTCCTTCTTTTGAACGGGGACGTAATCGTCCCAGCGTCCGAGAGAAAAACCGCCCTCTCTGACAATATACGGCTGCGAAAGATGAACCCTGTGAATACGGATATGATAAGATCCTGAAGGAATTATCTCTGTTTCAACAGTGGTCCCGGGGTCGTTTGCAAAGGGGGTATGAACAGAACGAAGCACCCCGTCTGCGTACTCAAAGCTTTTCCATCCGACGCGGTGGGAGGCCATCGTCCCGTCCGGGGTCATCAGAGATATCATACTGTCGTACGACACGTTGTCTGAAGTATTGCAGCCGAAGCCCGCCCACGAAGCATAGGCAAATTTTCCGTACCAGGCGCGCATATCCCCGAAAAAGTGCGTAAGTCTTCCGTCCTTCACGTACTGTGCCGAGTTGTTATACAGGGTTACGAGTCCGTTGTGCCCTTCAAACACGAGCTGTATTTCCTTATGCTTCGGGGACACTCGGAAATCCCCCTGTTCTGCCGGAAGGAGTCCATCACTTTCAGCCCAGAAAGGATGATTTTCGGGCAGGAGCAAAGACAGGAAGGCCTTGCAGCACCAGTATGAGCCACCGTCCGAGGTGTATCTTTCAACGGTTCCGGGACTGTGGTACAGGTATCCTTCTTCAAGTACGGTTCCGGCTTTGGTGAAGGAGTCTGTATCTGCAGCTGCAGCTTCACCTTTTCCGTTTACGACATTATTTTTTGATGATACAGGTTCAGGAGTGCCGCTGTTTTCGCTTCTGTAATTCTGTCTGAAGAAGTCAACGTTCATCCTTGTGATGCGTCCGGCAAGTGCGGGGTCAATATCGCAGCCCGCAAGCACGGCAAGCGGAAAAAGCGCCGAAGCGGCGAAACGGTAGCACAGAGAACGTCCGAATGGCACCTGAGCCCCGTTTGAATCAAACCAATGAGTAAAGAAGGGCAGAAATTCATTCGTCCTTGATACATATTTCTCTTTTCTTTCCGCGTATCCTTCAAAGCTCTCGTCGGCAATCAGCGTCCAGAGCAGCGGATAGAGATGCAGTGCCCAGGCTTCGTAATAATCAAAGCGCCCGAATTCTCCATCCTTGTACCAGCCGTCCCCGAGATACAGAGAATCGAGAAAATCGAGTCCAACAGAGAGCATTTCGTCGGTGCGCGAATAGGTATAGCCGAAGCGCTTCAGTACCGTGAAGGTAAAGAGCGGGAACCAGTAATGGTTGTTCGGCCATGAGTGGTCAAAGGCGGTCTCGGCCATACGGTAAAGTCCGTCTGCAATTATTTCCTTTTCAGCTTTGGGAATCGGGTCCCAGAGCTTTTCCTTTGCAAAGAAAAAGCCTATGAGCAGTCCCGCAAGCTCGGTGATATTCTGGTTTTCATAAACCCAGTCGCCCATATATTCCCGGTTGGCGTCCCAGCGCCTGTCGCTGTCCGACGACAGGCCCGCAAGAAGTTCATTCTTTATGAACTGCGCAGCCGGTATCCTTCTGCCCTCATAAATGATTTCAAGCTTTTCATCTTCAAGAAAAAGCGGAGCTATTCCCCACAAGGGGCGGCACAGGTTTTCAAGATATGCGGGAACAAAGCCCACCTGATCGGGCTTAAAGGCGAATATGCGCTCTGAAGCCCGGTTTGCCGTCCTTTGCATAAGGGGCAGGCAAAGCTCTGCAGCATAGGATTTCATCTCTTTACGTGACAGCATGGTTTAATACCTTTCTGAACAGGTGAAATTATATTACTTAATGAATATGATATATAGACATTTCTCGTTGGACCGGTTTGTTTTCACGCAAAACTTCGGAAATTCTGATTGTCACAGCAAATATCTTGCGACAGGAGAATATTCTTTATCTTCGGCATCAATGAACAGCTCTCTTTTTGCCGGAATATTCTGTTGTGCCATGCATATTTCCAGGATACACAGAAAAATTCCGATATCGATTCTGTTAAAATACGCCGCGGCTTTGGGCGACATAAGACCGACTTTACCGGGTTTTCTGTAACGGTTTACAAGAATTTCATTGCCGCTGTTCGTTACAAACCACGGCTGTGAATTGCAGGCACTCGGGGCAAAACGGGCAATTTCGGCAAGTCCGAGGGTATTTCCCTGCCAGATTTCTTCAACTGCTTTTCTTTTCGATTTGAACATATCCTTACGGAACAGGGACACGTCGCTTATTTTATGTACGGCAAACATAATTACGTAGTCAAGTCCTTCATAGATCTGCTCATCGGGTTTGCCGAGACCGTACCACAAAGTTCCGATATTCCGGGACACGAGATACAAATCAAGCTGCTCCCCGATATATCCTGCGTTCATCAGATAGTTGTCTTTCTTTTCACTGTATATCATAATACAGTATTCAGCATCGCGTTTGAAATTCACTTTTGATGCAGGAACGATTCTGATTGCAGTCCTGATTTCGGGATACAGTTTTTCAAATGAACGGTAGGCAGTATTTATTTCTTCAAGTTCTTTTTCTTCAATTTTCTCAGAGCCGACGCCACGAAAGAGATGAAAAGATTTTCTTCTGAAAATCATAGGATACAACGAATTGTTCATCTTTTTCCCTCCTGACACTTGTAGTTTTTCAAACCAATTATAGCATTTTTACGAAATCATTTCAACTATACAGGCTCAGAATATTTAATATGATATACGACTCAACATATTTCATTTCACTCATTCTGCCCGGATTTCTTCACTATTATTAAGTTAATACGTTTTCAAAACGTCAGACCGGGCTTCGCCGTTAGTCAGCTTTCCTTTTCATCCGAAATAAGCGAATAGATTTTTCCGAAGCCCTCACGCAGGAACTCCTCTTTGCTTTTTCCGATAACAGCGATGATATATTTTTCTTTCTGCTCCGCAATCTGAATCAGTCCGGATATCATTCCCCAGATTTGCAGCACGTCTTCGATTTTGTACTCCTTCTTTTTAAATACGCCTTTTTCCACACCCTCGAAAAGAGCACCGAGGAGCACAATATTAATCTGCTCACCAATCCTGAATGCCTGTGCGGAATAATCGTCATCCGCATTGTTCTCATCAAACTGTATGGTTTTCATTATTATCCGATAATAGTCGGGATATTTGTCCGCGTATTCAGATAATGCAAAACCCATTCCGACAAATTTGTCTTTATAAGATTGGGGACCTTCGATTGCTCTGACTACGGTTTCCTTGAGTAACTGCAGGCTTTTCAAAGTCAGATAAGCTATTATTTCATCCTTGTTCTTAAAATAAACATACAAAGTTGCTTTGCTGTATCCTGCCTTTCCGGCAATTAAATCCATTGACGTGGCTGCAACTCCGTTTTGAGCGAACAGCTGCTCTGCAATACCTGAAATCCGGTCTCTGTGCACGCAGGGGTCTTCTTTTTTTCTTCTTGCCATTTTAGTCCCCCCTCAAAGCATTTTCGCAGGCTTTATTAATTACTTTGCTGCTGTTTGTTGCTCCGGCTATGGCATCCACTTCAAGATTTTGCTCCGATACAATGCTGTTAACAATAGTCTCCGCTCCGGACCCGCGTTCGTTTCGGTGCTCAAGTATTCTGATATCCGTAATTATATGGTCTTTCACAGTCACTTCTACCAGCGCATATATGTATCCGGCATCATATTCCCCGGTATATACTCCATCCGATATCTCTGACATATTCACGTCTTCAACGACTATGCTGTTTATATTGGTTTTATACATACCAAAATCAATATAATAAAACACAACGTGAATTACAGCCATACATAAAATCACGGCAGAAAACACTCTGTGAAATTTCAGTTCTTTCTTCCTGTTTTTCATAAATTCACAGAGTATTATCAGCATAGCGCCGATGACAAGCGCCAGAATACCGGATACTGTAATTACAGCCATTCTCATCCGAAGAACCGGGAGCACGAGAAGTAAATGAACAAGGCTTACGGCAATAAACGCAAAGCCCACGTACCTGTGAATTTTCATCAGGCACCTGTTCAAGTAATTCCAATGCAGTATTCTTGCGATGAATTTCAGCATCAGCAGCAATGCCGAAACAAGGCAAATATATCCTGTAACGATTCCCATTTTTGTCCTCCATTAATTAAACTTGCGGTTTAATTATATCAAACATTATTCTTTTTGTCAACAGTTTTTTCGTTTATCCGGATATTGTTTCTGCAAATCCGAGAAGCGGAAAGGTCCGGCTTTCCTGAAAAAAGGCAATTTGACAAACTCCGCCCATTATGTTATAATGCTGAAAAAAAGAAGGAGGACACCAAATGAAAAAAAGCATCACGCCGTGGGATGCAATACCGGCAGCGATATGTATTCTTCTTTCCGGCCTTTTATTGCTGTGTCCTCTTCTTTCAAAAGCGTCTGCAGCGGAAAACTCATTTGCGGTAATTTCCTACCGTGACGGACGTGCTTCGGAAACCTATTCTTTGTCATCTGACAGAGAAATTCCAATACAATGCGGGCAGTATTCCATGCTGATTTTGATTGAGGACGGAAAAGTGTCCGTCGCCGAAAGCAATTGCCCTGACGGAATATGCATAAAAACCGGCAAAATTTCGAAAATCGGTGAGACGCTCGTTTGTGCTCCTGCAGGTGTATCCGTGAAAATTGTCAGTACGGTCAAGGAGGGCATCGATGCGTTCATTGGATAACAACGCAATTACCCGAAGGCTGACAAGCGATGGTTTGCTGCTCGGAGTTGCTCTCGTTCTTTCATACCTTGAGTATTTACTCCCTCTCAATTTACTGATACCGCTGCCGGGAATGAAGCTCGGTCTGGGACAGCTGGCAGTTACCGTAAGCTTTTTCTTTGCCGGAAAAAAGGATGCAGCCCTCGTATCCTGCATACGCGTATTGATTATGGGCCTGTTGTTCGGTTCGGCAACCTCTCTGTATTTCTCTGCCTGCGGTGCATTTCTGTCCTTCTGCGGCCTTTTTATCGGAGCACTGTTTAAAAAACGCCTGAGCTATATCGGTCTCGGCATATTATGTGCAGGTCTGCACAATGCCGGTCAATGCTTTGCCGCAGCAACTCTTTTCGGAACAGGAGTCCTTTTGACGTATTTGCCCGTCTTGCTGATTGCCTCTGCGGTATTCGGAGGGCTCGGCGGATGGATTATGAATATAATCGCCGGCCGTCTTGAAATAATTACTTCGGAAAAGAGGCACGGATAATGAAAAACAAACAGGTTTTATTCTGCATTCTGCTGTGCCTGCTTCTTACCTCTTGCGGTTCCGTAAAAACTGACAGTTCCGAAACCGTGTTCTGGCAGATGGATTCTGCCATCTCAGTGAAGCTTTATGGGGAAAAGGAGGCCATTGATAGTGCTTTTCAGGAGGCCGGACAGATTTTGTCCCTGAAAGACTCCCTGCTCAGTGCAACGCAGGAGGGCAGTCCCATATCCGAATTCAATGCTGCTCCTGCCGGTGAAATCATAATTTCTTCTGAACTTATTAAGATTTTCAGACTCTCACTGATGATTGAAAGCCTGACGGACGGGGCTTTTTCCGTTACCGTGCAGCCTCTGCTCCTTTTCTGGCAGCAGGCTGAAGCCAACGGTGAAATTGATGAAAGCAAACTCGCGGATGCTTTGAGGCTTACCGGGCAATCTCACATAAAGCTAACGGAAAACAGTATAATCAAGGACAGTGACAAGGTTGCCGTCAACTTCGGCGGAATCGGGAAAGGCTATGCAATAGACACAGTCAAATCATTCCTGAGCTCCCAAACCGGAATCAGCGGAGGGATTATTTCGTGTACCAGCAACGTGGTTGTTTTCGGAGAGAAACCCGACGGTTCCGCTTTTACCGTTGCCGTTCGTGACCCAATAAACCCCGAAGATGTTCTTCCGTTTTATCTGTATCCTGACACCGGAACGGCGCTTTCGATTTCCGGTGATTACGAGCGTTTTTTCACGGTTGACAGTGAAAAATACGGACAGATACTGAATCCTTCCAACGGATATCCGCCGGATAACGGATTGCGCAGTGTGGCTGTTTTCGCGGAAAATGCTGCCATAGCCGATGCGCTTTCAACTGCTCTCACGGTTATGGGTGAAGAAAAAGGACGTAAACTGCAGGAAAGCGGCAGGATTGCTTTTGAGGCACTTTTCATTTATGAGGACAGCTATTCATACACTGACGGATTTGAAAAATATATGACAGCCCCGGGTAATTAGCTTTTATCTTACTTGCCGTGGGAATTGTATTGTTCTGCCATACATATTTTCGCAATGCACAATACCGGTCCATCCTGATTACTCAGCAAAGAGGGGGATGTTAAAAACCATCGGTTTTTAACATCCCCCTTCAAAATGCACGGACGGGTACCGTGCATTTTGAGCAAATTTGCACCGATTTTGCCGGGATTTTATTATTAAATTGAGTACTTTAGGGCAAAACGGCGGCGCGGTTTGCCTCCGAGGGGCAATTTGCCGGCGATGTTAAGACTTTTTTAACATCGCCTTTGGTTCAGACCGGCTGTCCGTGAAGTTTCAGTTTCTCTTTCGGGGGAAAGCCGGAATCGTAGATTTCTCATTATTACTCCGCTTTACGAACAATATTATCGCTTTCTTCCAATATACCGAAATACTTTTGACTTGTACTCAATATATGCCGCTCCGAAAACTCCGGCAAGGTATTTTTCCTCCTGAAGAATCTGCAAATGCAGCATAACGATAGCAAATAACGAAAATATTACAGTGACAACGTTACAAAACATAAGACTAAGCCCGATATACATTAAATCAAATCCAACAAATGCGGGATTTCGACTCCAGCGATATATGCCGTTTTGAATCAGTTCGGTTTTATCAGTTTCGGGAATTCCTGCCCTCCAACTGTTTTTCATTGTTGCGACGGATATCAGAAAAATCAATACTCCGATAAATCCTATAGCAGCTCCTATCATTCGCAAGAAATTCGGAAGCCAAGACCAATCGATTATTATCGAAATAATATGTGACAACGGTGCACATACAGTTGCAACTGACATCAGTAATTCAACCGTATGCAATCCTTTTTCTTTCCTGCTGCCGATCTGCGTGGTCTGAATTCCATGACGCTTCTGATCCAGCATTTTTATTAAATATATCAAATAAAATGAAGCGAATATAACCGCCGCCATTATACGGTATAACATTGATTTATCTTCTCCTTCCTGCCAATTATGAAAATCGTCTAATCAGCTCGCAATGTCTATTTAATTTCGTAATATATTATACAATAAACCGTTTCACCATTCAACCTATTTATTAACAGTATTCATAGTGACGTTTCCTTTGTACTGCCTACGTTATGGCGTTGCTTGAGAGCATTCAGTCAAGCAGCGCAGTTCCTTCCAGTAGGAATTGTTCGACTCCGATATACAAAATACCGTTTTCATCATACAATGGTTCAATATTATCTTTAACCACTACTATTTTTTTGAAAGAATCCGGAATGTGAAGTAAAGATTCGGTTTCCTGCTTCTGCTTTTCCGAGTCGGAAACAGAAAGCGCAGATTGAATATAGTATCGTTGATTCCCACGGTTGATGATAAAATCAACTTCCAACTGTTTTCGGATTTTTTTATCTTCGTTTCTGGTATTATATTCGACGACTCCGACATCTACGTCATATCCGCGTCGGATTAAGTCATTATAGAGAATGTTTTCCATAATATGACCTTCTTCCTGCTGACGGAAATTCAGTCTGGCATTCCGTAAACCGATATCTGTAAAATAATATTTTAATGGGGTTTTTAAGTATTTCTTTCCTTTGACATCATATCGTAAAGATTGCCTGAGTAAGAAAGCATCTACAAAATATCCGAGATAAGTTTCAATAGTTTCCGAAGTGATATGCAGCTGCTTTTCAGATGCAAAAGTATTGGATAGTTTGTTTGGATTTGTCAGAGATCCAATGGAAGAGGAAACGATATTCAATAAGTCCTCGATAACCTCGGTGCCATTGCGAATATCGTGACGTTCCACAACATCTTTGATATATGTTTTCGTAAACAAGTCTTTCAGATATTTGCTTTTTTCTTCGTGCGTATCCAATGATAGAATAAGAGGCATACCACCGTAAGTAACGTATTCACGCCAGGCATTTTGCGGTTTTCCGGTATAAGCAGAGGAAAACTCTGCATACGAAAGAGGATAAACCCTGATTTCGTCGCCTCTGTCACGGAACTGAGTCAAAACATCTGAGGAGAGCATTTTGGAATTGCTTCCGGTTATATAAATATCGGCATTTTTAATTTTCATCAATCCTAAGATTACATCTGCAAAACCAACTTTCGCTGAGGAATCGCTTACATATGGGTTTTGAACTTCGCTGACAAACTGTATTTCGTCAATCATTACATAATAATGTATGGATTTATCAGTCATTTTTTGACGGATATAGGAATCCAATTCAAAGGGGTTTCGATATTTTGAGTTTCCGATTTCATCGAGAGCAAGCTCAATAATCTGCTCGTCTCCAACTCCGTTTTGACGCAGATATGTACAAAACAAATTAAACAGAAGGTAAGATTTACCGCATCTGCGGACACCGGTGATAATTTTAACACGACCGTTATGCATCTTTTTGACTAGCTGGTTTAAATATTGAGTTCGTTTTATTTCCATTTGATTGCACCTCCGAGCGAAAAAAGTAGGATGGCTTTTTTCATGAACTTATTATAGCATATTGTTTATGTACTGTAAATATTTATACGAAAAAAATGCGGCAATCCGCAAAATATCCGCTTAACGATAGTGGAGATTACGGAGAAAACATCAGTGAGCTCATTGGAATTTACGAGAATCGGTCAATAACTGTCGGTATTCCCA
>DCGL01000017.1:0-121 GCA_002314565.1 Clostridiales bacterium UBA1779 | reverse complement strand
CCCTTCTTGTTTTCCTTCAACCACGGAAGCGCGTCCGTTCCAAATACGCCTCTTATGCGATTTCTGTTCGTCAAACCGAGGTTTTGCCCGCGACGTCACTTTTCAGCCATTGCATCCGACT
>DCGL01000056.1 GCA_002314565.1 Clostridiales bacterium UBA1779 | reverse complement strand
GGCAGCTTTATCGGTTCTGCTTATGTTTCTTGAATTTCCGCTGCCCTTCGTTCCTTCATTTTTAAAATTTGATTTTTCAGAGCTTCCGGCTCTGATTGCCGCATTCTGCTTCGGCCCGGTCGAGGGAATAGCGGTATGTCTGATTAAAAATCTTGTAAATCTGATTTCAAGTCAGACGGGCGGCGTCGGTGAACTGGCAAATTTCCTTATCGGCATTTTTTTGGTCGTTCCGGCCGGTTTCGTTTACAGGTCAAAGCCTTCGCGCAAAGCTGCTCTCATCGGCTGCCTTTGCGGAACTCTGCTAATGGCAGCTGTCAGTCTGCCGATAAACTATTGGCTCCTTTACCCAATGTATGCGAAAATCATGCCGATTGAAACGATAATCGGTATGTATCAGAAGTTTATCCCCGAAATGGACGGGCTGTTTTCATGCCTGCTCATTTTCAACGTTCCGTTTACTCTGTTGAAAGGTGTTGCAGATTCTGTAATCACTTTTTTGGTGTACAAAAGTGTATCCCCGGTTCTGAAGGGAACGTACAGAAGATGAACGTCTGAATCTGTAAATTTTCAGGAATACAATAACAGAAAACAATTTCAGAAGTTATTCTCTGAAAGATTAAGCTGAAAGTAAAATCTCAATAATATTACTCATATTATATTCGGTATATGGTTGATTCCCGGCAGAATCCGTTGCCGGAAAATGCTCCGAAAGGTAAGCTGTAAATTGAAATGGTTGAACTGATAGAAAATTTTTTCTTAAATACCGTAGGCCGTGAGCTGTGCGTGCTGTTCTGCTCAATGATTCCGATTATTGAACTCAGAGGCGGCATCCCACTCGGTGCCTCACTCGGACTTCCGTGGTGGCAGTCGTATTTATTCGCCGTAATCGGCAATATGATTCCCGTTCCCATGATTCTGCTCGGTGTCAACTGGCTTATTGGACTTATGGCCCGTTCGAAAATCGGATTCTTCAGGAAGCTTGCCGGTTTTCTTTTACGCAAAGCCGAAAAGAACCGTGCAAAAATCGAAAAATACGTTTTCTGGGGAGTCTGTCTGTTCGTAGCTGTTCCGCTTCCGATTACCGGAGCCTGGACCGGCTCACTCGTCTGTGCGACGATACGCGAAAAGTTCTGGAAAGCGCTTCTGTCCTGCTTCCTCGGCGTATGTATTGCCGGGGTAATTATGACTCTGGCTTCATACGGAGTGGTTGCGGCATTTAAGTTCCTTGCCTGATTTTTCAGCTCATGCTGAGGCTTTCGCCCGTGCGTCTGTATCCCGGTGAAAAAGACGTGCACATACTGATTAAATATTGAAAAAACAAGCGCATTTTTTCTTTCTGCCCTTGACAAGGGCAGAAAGATGTGATAATATATATCGCGCCTTGAAACAGAGTCAGTTTCAGGGAAAATTAATAGCCCACTTATCAAGAGCAGCGAAGGGACAGGCCCGGTGATGCTGCAGCAACCTGCGTGTGACGCAAGGTGCTAATTCCTGACAGATAAGGTGATTTCCTTTCGCTGTCAGTATCCCTGACGGCTTTTTTATTTCGATTTTTATTAACCAAGGAGTATACAAATGGCACGCAGATTATTCACTTCAGAATCGGTCACAGAGGGGCATCCCGATAAAATCTGTGACAAAATCTCAGATGCGATTCTTGACAATCTTTTATCTCAGGACCCCATGGCACGCGTTGCCTGCGAGACCTTCTGCACAACGGGACTTATTGCAATTATGGGTGAAATCACGTCAAGCGGAAATGCCGATTTCCAGAGAATTGCAAGAGAAACCGTAAGAGAAATAGGTTACAACAGAGCTAAATTCGGCTTTGACTGTGACAGCTGTGCGGTGATTACGAGCGTTCACGAACAGTCTCCGGATATTGCACTCGGTGTTGACAGGTCACTTGAGGCAAAGAACGGAGAAGAGGACGACGGCTTTGATACGGGTGCCGGAGACCAGGGTATGATGTTCGGTTTTGCCTGCAACGAAACGCCCGAGCTTATGCCGCTTCCCATTTCACTGGCTCACAAGCTTGCAAAAAGACTTACGGAAGTCAGAAAGAACGGAACTCTTGACTATCTGCGCCCCGACGGAAAGACTCAGGTAACCGTTGAATATGACGGATACCGTCCCGTAAGAATCGATGCCGTTGTCGTATCCACTCAGCACGCTGAAAGCGTAAGTCTTGAACAGATCAGGGAAGACATCAAGCGCGAGGTCATTCTCAGAACGATTCCCGGGGAACTGCTTGACGAAAATACCAAGTACTTTATAAACCCCACCGGACGTTTCGTTATCGGAGGTCCTATGGGGGATACCGGCCTTACCGGAAGAAAGATTATAGTCGATACCTACGGCGGAATGGCAGGACACGGCGGCGGAGCTTTCTCGGGAAAGGATCCTACGAAGGTTGACAGAACTGCAGCCTATGCCGCAAGATATCTTGCAAAGAACGTGGTCGCCGCAGGACTTGCCGACAGATGCGAGGTTCAGCTTGCATATGCAATCGGTGTTGCCCATCCCGTATCCGTTGCGGTGAACACCTTCGGAACCGGCATCGTTCCCGAAGAGAAGATTTCCGCAGCTCTGACACGCAATTTCGATCTGCGCCCTGCTGCAATTATTGCAAATTTCGGTCTGCGCCGTCCGATTTATTCGGCTCTGGCTGCATACGGACATATGGGCCGTGAGGATCTGAACACCCCCTGGGAGCAGCTGAACCTCGTTCCGGCTCTCAAGGCTGAACTCCTTTGAAAAAAGAGGAGAAAAAGAACCGCAGAACCGTAGGACGTGAAGAGGCCAAAAAGCTCGTTGACAGCTTTCTTTCCGATTTCGACGAGGAGGATGCCGCCCTTATGTCTTCCGACGGAAGCATACGCGGCACCGTTGAAAGCATAGTTTACAGAAACACGTCAAACGGTTATACGGTTATCACGTTTGATGCAAGCGATCGCCTGATTTCGGCAACCGGTATTATGCCGGATATTAACGAGGGAGATCTGCTCTCGCTTATCGGAAAATGGGAGGTAAATCCGCGCTACGGCAAACAGCTGAGTGTGATTGAATACCGTCCTGAAATTCCGACTGAAGCCGCTGACATCGAAAAATATCTTGCATCGGGTGCAATAAAAGGAATAGGACCGAAAACGGCCAGAAAAATCGTTGAAACCTTCGGTCCGGATACATCTGACGTTATTGAAAACAGAGCCGACTGGCTCTCACAGATTCCGGGCATTACGCTGAAGCGCGCCCGCGAAATCTCTGAGGAGTTCAAATCGAAATCGGATATGAGAGCCGTTATGGCCTTTTTCCGCGAATATTTCGGACCGGCTCTGACAATGAAAATATACCGTGAATACGGAAAGAATTCGGTAGAGACTGCGAAAGCCAATCCCTACCGCCTTTCTGATGAAATAGACGGCATCACTTTCGAGGCGGCCGATGCGATGGGGATGAAGCTCGGAATCGACACATCCTCACCTCTTCGCATTGCATCCGGTATTAAATACGTGCTTTCGCTGGTCACGGTGAGAGAAGGTCACAGCTGCTATCCGTATAACGATCTCGTGCGCGCAGCCTGTGATATTCTCAAGGCAGATTCCGATACCGTCCTCGGAAGCGTCAAGGAACTGCTGATGAAAAAGCAGCTGATACTTGAGCGTATGCCGGACGGGAGTGCAATGATATATGACAGGCAGATGTACGAAGACGAAAAGTACATTGCCATGAAGCTGCTGACGCTGAACCGAGGCGGAGCAGCCCTCGACTTTGCGGATATTGAGGGCTTTATCCGTATGTCTCAGGCTCAGAACGGAATTTCGTACGACGACGACCAGAGACGTGCCATAGTATCGGCACTCAGCCGAGGGGTTCTTCTGCTGACCGGCGGACCCGGAACCGGAAAAACCACGGTTATCACCGCACTTATCGGTATTTTTGAAAATCTGAATTTCAAGCTTGCCCTTGCGGCTCCGACGGGACGCGCGGCAAAGCGTATGACCGAGGCAACGGGCAGGGAGGCCAAAACCGTCCACCGTCTGCTTGAGGTCGAATATGACGGGACCGAAAACTCGGAAAAAAAAGCTTCGGAGCGCCTGAGCTTCAAGAGAAACGAGAAGAATCTGCTTGAAGAGGATGCCGTGATAATTGATGAAGTGTCTATGATGGATACGGCTCTGACAGCTTCATTGCTGCGGGCAGTAAGACCCGGAGCGAGACTTATTTTCATCGGTGACAGAGATCAGCTTCCCTCAGTGGGACCCGGAAACGTTCTGTCCGACCTTCTCTCGTCGGGCACCCTTCCGGTCGTTACGCTCAGCCATATTTTCAGACAGGCTGAAAGCTCACTTATCGTAACGAACGCACACGCAATAAACCGCGGTGAAATGCCGGTTCTTGATTCTCACGACAGGGATTTCTTTTTCCTGCGGCGTGAAAATGACCGGGATATTGCCGCTCTCGTGGCCGATTTGTGTTCAAAACGTCTGCCGGCTGCCTACGGTGACACTGCCGTTCAGGTTATCGTTCCGTCGAGAAAAGGTCAATCCGGAACCGAACAGCTCAATTCGCTTCTGCAGAATCTGATGAATCCGGCGGCTCCCGGGAAAAAGGAATGGAAACGCGGTGACACCGTCTTCAGGAACGGTGACAAGGTTATGCAGGTGAGAAATAATTATCTGCTTGAATGGAGGTTGGGAACGCGCTCCGGCCAGGGAATATTCAACGGTGATATCGGAACAATTCTGAATATTGATATTCCCGGTGAGTATATGGATATGGATTTCGACGGACGAAGAGTGGTGTACTCCTTCTCTGACCTCGGCGATCTTGAACCTGCATATGCCATAACGGTGCACAAGAGTCAGGGAAGCGAATATCCGATAGTCGTGATTCCGCTCGGCTCAATACCCCCGATGCTGAGAACCCGGAATCTGCTGTATACGGCAGTGACCAGGGCAAGGCAGCGGGTTGTCGTGGTCGGCATGACGTCGATACTCGAAGATATGGTCTCAAACGCAAAGCCGGCCGTGAGATACACGGGACTCTGCCGAAGACTGCAGAATCTGAATTCGGGGGGAGCACAGTAAGTTGAAGGATAATCTGATGCCCGGATGCGAACACAGACTTCCGCTTTACCTTCGTGCGCTCGTCAGTGCCGAAAGATGCATACTGTGCCACGAAGGAGCAACGCAGGGCAGGGATATCGTCTGTCCCGCATGTGAAGAAAAACTTGAGCGTGAAAGCTCGTGGATATGCCCGAAATGCGGAGCGAAAATCCGTGACTGCATATGTATGACGGAGGAAATGGAAGAAGCCGGGGTGTCGGCATACGTAAAGCTTTTTCCTTATCTTTCAGACGGTTCTCTCACTTCAGACCGTCTGCTTTACAGGCTGAAACTGAAAAAAGACAGGATGCTTGCGTCAAGAGAATGTGCCTGCCTGTCGGTAAACCTTCATTTTGCCCTCAGAGCATTGAAAATCAAACCCGAAGACTGTCTTGTAACCTATATACCGAGAACCCGGAAAAGAGTTATTGAAAGCGGAACCGACCAGGGGTTTGAGCTTTGCCGCGCCATGGCGAAGATACTGAACTGTGACCGGGCGCCGCTTATTTCAAGAGTGCCGGGAACTGTCGTTCAGAAAACACTTGATGCCGCAGAACGGCTGCAGAATGCCGAAGATGCTTTTGACGTGAAGAATGCGGATTTGCTTTGCGGACGCTGCGTAATAATCATTGATGACCTCGTTACGAGCGGGGCAACGATGTCGGGCTGTGCCTCGCTTCTGTTAAAGGCAGGAGCTTCTCACGTTTTTTGTGCGTCACTGTCTCACACAGTGGGACGTACTGCTCCGTATTTCAGTCCGGACGGGGAATCTGAGCCCTTCAGCTGAGCTGCTGAGTGACGTTTCGGCTTTGGATTCAGCCCACGGAAACTGAAATCGGGCATAATTCCGCGTGTTAAATTTTTTTCGGATGAAGGTCCGAAAACTGTTGATTTTTGTCTGTATTAATTGTATAATAATTAATACGCTTTTTTTAAGGAGTATTGGTCATGATACCGTTCCGCCTCAGAGAGGATATCGGAATAGATCTCGGAACCGCTACCTGCATCGTGTACGTCAAGGGCAGGGAAATCGTGGTCTCCGAGCCTTCTGTCGTGGCCGTTGATGCCGAAACCGAGCAGATAATCTGCGACGGGGAAGAGGCAAGAAGAATGCTCGGAAAAGCTCCTGCATCAATCCGTGTGATAAGACCGCTGAGGGACGGGGTAATCAGTCAGTACGATCTGACTCTGCGTATGCTGAAGAGATACATAAAGACCGCCTGCCCGTTTCACATTTTCAAGCCGAGAGTAATCGTCTGCGTACCTTCAAACATCACTGACGTTGAAGAAAGAAGCGTGGTTGATGCTGCAAGAAACGCCGGGGCCGGTCAGGTTTATCTGATAGAAGAGCCAGTTGCCGCAGCTATCGGTGCCGGAATAGATATTTCCGAGTCGAGGGGAACCATGGTCGTCGATATAGGCGGCGGAACCACGGATATTGCAGTCATTTCTCTTGACAGCGTCGTCGTTTCCGAATCGCTGAAGGTTGCCGGGGACAAGCTCAACGACGCAATAAAGGATTACGTCAGAAAAAAATACAATCTGCTTATCGGAGATCAGACTGCCGAGGACGTAAAAATCAGAATCGGCAACGTTTACCGTCAGCAGAAGCCTGAGTATTACAGAGTAAGAGGCAGATGCCTTGCCCGGGGAATCCCGAGAGAAATCACACTGTCCTCAAACGAAATGCTTGAGGCTATGCTGTCTCCGATTACCGCCATCGTTGACGCAATCTGCACCGTCATCGAGCGTACTCCTCCCGGAATGATTGAGGATATTATGACAAGCGGTATCGTTCTGACAGGCGGCGGAGCTCTGCTCAAAGGACTTTCGGAACTCATTTCGGAAATCACGGGAATCAAGACCGTCGTGGCGCCGAATCCCGTCAACTGTGTGGCAATCGGTACCGGAAAATCTCTTGACAATATCAATACCTTCAACGAGTCTTCCGTAAACCTTGCCCGTATGAGACTTCCGAAATATTGATTGAATAACACCGGCCGCTCAAACTGCGGCCGGGGACTTTTTTTGATTTTTATTGAAAGGTAAATAATTATGAACTGGACACTCAGCTTTTTTATTGAAAGCGTCGGCTTCGGAATCGGACTTGCCATGGACGCCTTTGCCGTATCAGCGGCAAACTCTCTCAACGAGCCGAAGATGAAAATCGGCAGAATGAACGCAATTGCCGGAACCTTCTGCGGATTTCAGATTGCAATGCCTCTCATCGGCTGGCTCTGCGTTGTGACGATTGCCGATATCTTCAACGGCTTCCGAAAATTCATTCCCTGGATTTCACTTCTTCTGCTTCTTTACATCGGCGGAAAAATGTTGTATGAAGGAATCGCCAACAAGGACAGCGAAGAAGAAAAGCCTGCAGTCGGTTTATGGGCACTTATGGTACAGGGGGTTGCAACGTCAATCGATGCCCTTTCAACCGGATTTACCATGAACGAACTCGCCTGGCAGCAGGCACTCGTTGAGGCTGCCATCATAGGAATCGTAACTTATGCAATATGCATAGGCGGAATTTTCATCGGCAAAAAATTCGGCACGATGCTGTCGAACAAGGCAACCATACTCGGCGGATGCGTTCTCATCGGAATCGGAATCGAGATTTTCATCAAGGCTCTGCTTGAAGAGGGTACTCCCGTATTTCTCATAAAATAATCACAAAAAACGGACGTCTTTTTCAAAGAATGACGTCCTTTTTAAGTGCTTTTCTCTTGATTTATCTTTGATTTTTTAGTATAATTATATAACTGTAATTATAGTATGGGGTATAATACTTTGAACGGTGAAAAAGCAATAAAATCTGTGAGAAAGGCCGTCATACCGGCTGCAGGACTCGGCACGAGAATGCTTCCGATTGCGCGTGCAATCCCGAAGGAAATGCTTCCCATAGTAGATAAGCCGGCGATGGCTTATCTCGTAGATGAAGCAGTCAAAAGCGGAATTACAGATATCCTGATTATTACCGGACGCAACAAGAATGCGATAGAGGATTATTTCGATTATTCACCCGAATACGAAGCAGCTTTCGAGCGCCGGGGAAAACCTGAAAAGATTGACGAAATGAGAGAAAGTGCAGCTCCCGGCGGCGCAAGAATCTATTTCCTTCGTCAGAGAGAAACCAAGGGCCTCGGTCACGCCATTCTCTGCGCTGAGAATTTTGTAGGTGACGAACCATTTGCCGTGCTTTACGGTGATGACGTTATTGTGTCGGAAACGGAACCTTCGACGCTACAGCTGATAAACTCCTACAACAAATTCGGAAAAACCGTATGCGGTGTTCACAGGGTGCCGAGAGAACAGCTGAAAAAATACTGCTCACTCAAGGCAGAGCCCATTGAGGGAAGCGAAAACGAATACTTCGTTGACGATATGGTCGAAAAGCCTCAGAGAGAAGAGGATATGTTCTCTGATTTGTCGATTCTGGGACGCGTTATTCTTACACCTGACATTTTTGACATTCTCAGAAACACTGCACCCGGGGCGGGAAACGAAATACAGCTGACGGACGCGATTGCTGCCCAGGCAAGACGCGACGGGGTATATGCCATCGAATATGAGGGCACTCGTTTCGATATCGGCTCAAAGAACGGCTTTCTCATTGCGAATACGGTAATGGGCTGCAGAAATCCGGAAACCGCCGATGAATACAAGACTTTTCTGAAAGAATTTGTCAAAACACTCTGAAAGGTATAAAAACAATGACTGACCGTGTTTCAAAAGAAAATTATTATCTTGACATAGCCAGAACGGTATCGGAACGCAGCACCTGCCTGCGCCGCCACTTCGGTGCGATTATTGTAAAAAACGATTCAATCGTTGCAACGGGCTATAACGGGGCTCCGCGCGGACGTGCAAACTGCAACGATCTCGGCTTCTGCTTCCGCGAGCATCTCGGCATTCCGAGAGGCGAAAGATATGAAATGTGCCGTTCGGTTCATGCCGAGGCCAATGCCATCATCTCGGCGGCGCGCCGAATGACCGTGGGTGCGACGCTGTATCTGGTCGGCCGCGATTATCAGACGCGCGAGCTGCTGCACGATGCAACCTCTTGCTCCATGTGCCGCCGCATGATCATCAATGCCGGCATTCATGAAGTTGTCACGCGCCGCACGGAAACGGAGTTTGATATCGTGCCGGTGCAGAAGTGGATCGATGAGGACGATTCGCTGCCGGAAGGTAGATAAAGCGTAAAAAAAGAAGGTCGCTATAAGCGACCTTCTTTTTGTTTGGTGTCTTATTCCGTGATGAACGGAAGCAGAGCGATCTGACGAGCGCGCTTGATNNCTGTATGATGTGCAAAAAAATGATTATCAATGCTGCAATCGAAAAGGTTGTCGTAAGAGATACTGCTGATGAATTCCGTGTAATCAACGTCAGCGAATGGATTGAAGACGACGACTCGGTCAGCGGCAAATTCGGTTATTAAAATTCAGGACAGTACTTATTATGAAAAAACTCATCAGATTCGTATCATTATTTCTTTCGCTTGTTATTTGTCTTTGCCTGTTTTGCTCCTGCTCCGCAAAGCTGAAATTCAAGAACGGAAAAATCGTCGATTCAAAGACGGGGGTTGAATACTCATTCGTATCTTCGGTATATCTGCCGAAGACAGTATCCACTGAGGTGTATGCCGTTTTTGAACACAATGACGTGAAGATTGATTATTTCTCAATTCAGGACGTTGACCCTGAAAAATGGCTCGTCTCTGAAAATCACGACGTGATTTATTCGGGAGACGTCACAGAACTTCCGGACCTCAGGGGCTACAATCCGAATCAGATGCTTATCTGCTATAATTATGACACTCCTCTTTCCATAGTCGATGAAAGAGACGCATCTCAAATCAGTTCAATTATCGAAGCTTTCACAAACGGCGACGTGGAAACACCGACCATGTACGACTATACCACGTACAAAATCATCTTCGTGTCCGAAGAGTATCCCGATTTTTACTATATGCTCCGTCTTCGCGTCACTGAGGATAAGATGTATCTCTGTGACCTTTCCACCGGGGCTCACGTGGACGTAACAGATCTCTTCAATACGTACAGCGATATTACTTTCGAAGCCGAGTATTTTGAATGACAGCCGGTGATTTCTCCGGTTTTGAATTCAGACCGGCAGCAGAGGGCGACCTTGATGATATGCTTTCGGCCGAGAAGCTCTGTTTCAGCGAACCGTGGAGCCGTGACTCCATGAGATATATTCTGCCGGGACCGAATATGCACTCCCTTATCTGCCGTGAATCCGGCAGCGGAAAGCTTTGCGCCTATGCAGGGCTTGCACACGTTCTTGATGAGGGGGAAATTGTCAATATTGCCGTAGTACCGGAGTTCAGAAGACGTGGACTCGGCAGGGAAATGATTGAAAGGCTCTTCGGCTTCTGCCGGGAAAACGGCATCGGTACAATTTATCTTGAGGTACGTGAAGGCAATACCGCTGCAAGAGCGTTATACAGTTCCGCAGGTTTTGGTGAATGCGGAAAAAGAAAAAAATATTATTCAAATCCCACTGAGGATGCCGTGCTGATGATGAATGACGGCTTTTCTTCCGGGGACTCGTCCGTTTTGCTTCCTTTGGGGCAGTAAGCCAAAAACGCAAACCGGAAAAAGCATTTTTATTGAGGAACACTTAAATGCCACAGGATACTGAAAAGCAGAATGCAGAAAAATACAAACTGAATTACGGCAGCAGCGTGATTTCCGTTCCCGGGGCTGTTTTGACAAAGCTGAAGGCCGCACGCAAGCAGGACCTCATTATATTGATGGCTCTGGCGTCACGTCCCGAAGCGGATATTGCCGAAATTGAAGCGCTTGCCGAGTGTGATTCCGCGACCGCGGAAAGTGCAATAGCCTTCTGGCGCGGCGCAGGCATCGTTTTATGTGACGATGAAGAGCCGGCTGCACCGGCGGAAACGGCGAAACCCAAGAAAAAGACAAGCGAGCTTACGTCGGTTCCGATGTATTCAGCAGAAGAAGTTGCCGGAATTACCGACGGCAACCCTGCAATCGGGTCAATGATTGACGAGTGCGAACGCATTCTCGGACGTATGTTCGGTCAGACCGACAGTATGAGAATGGTATCTGTTATCGAGTATTTCGGACTGGAGCCCGAATATATGATGCTCGCCTGTGCACATTGCGCGGGATGCGGACAGAAATCAGTTGGATACGTTCTGAAAATGGTAAGCTCTCTCTGTGACAGAGGAATCACCACCGTCGAAGCTCTGAACGATTATCTGTTCTCAATTGAAAACTTTGCAAAGCTCGAAATGCAGATAAGACAGCTTTTCGGAATGAATATGAGCCGTGAGCTGTCGGAAAAAGAAAAGAACATTCTGTCCGAATGGACCGACAAATACGGATACGGACTGGATATTATCAAAAAAGCTTATAACATAACGATTGATTCAATCGGCGAGCCTTCTCTGAACTATGCCAATGCGGTTATGTCAAAATGGTATACTCAGGATTTAAAGACCGCTGAACAGATTGACGCTTTCCTTGCTGCAGAAAAAGGAAAGAAGAAAAGCACAGAGCCCGGAAAAAGCTTCAATTCGGAAGACTTTTTCACAGCGGCCCTTGCGCGAAGCTACGGCCAGGACGCAAATGTTCCTAAGGCCGACAAGACAGACGGCAAAGAACGCCGCAATTACGGCGTGAAGCCGGGAAAGGCCTGAAAATTGTCTTACAACAGTGAAAATCTGGCGAGAATAAGAAGAGAATACGAAACCAAGCATTTCATTGCCGAAGAAGAAGCCGATAAAAAAAGAGAAATGCTTCACGCCCGTATTCCGGGACTTGAGGAGCTTGACAGGCGGATTGCCATGACTGGACCGAGGCTCATTGCCATCGTTCTGCACAAAAGCCGTGAAACTCCGGAACAGGTCAAAGATGAAATCAAAGCACTCAGGGCAGAGAGGGATATCATTCTTGAGAAAAACGGGTATCCCAAGGATTATTCAGACGTTCATTATTCCTGTCCGAAATGTCAGGACAGCGGATACGTGGACGGAAGGTCCATGTGCTCCTGTATGAAAAAGGCGCTGGTTCTGGCAGGATATGAATCGTCGGGAATTTCCCGTCTTATGCAGGAATGCCGTTTCGACAATTTTTCCCTTGATTTCTATAAAACCGACAGGGAAATTTTTGAAAATATGAGCCGCGTTTATGAAATCGTAAGCAAGTACGTTGCAAATTTCACGCGTTCGTCTCCGAGTCTTTTGTTTATCGGAAATACGGGACTCGGCAAAACACACCTGTCAGTTGCAATTGCAAAGGAACTTACGGACCGCGGCTTTGACGTGCTCTATACCGGAGCCGTCGGACTGTTCTCGGATTTTGAAAGCGCACGTTTCAAAAACAGCGTGGGAACAGAGAGCGGAAACAGTACGGACAGGTATTTTGACTGTGAGCTCCTGCTCATAGACGACCTCGGAACCGAGGTTACCAATCAGTTTACCGTCAGCTGTCTGTACGACCTTATTAACAGAAGGAAAAATCTCGGGCTTCCGACGGTTATCAACACGAACCTGAATTTCACGGAGCTCGGAACCAAGTATACGGACAGAATCGTCAGCCGTCTGTTCGGCGACTTTCTGCCACTTAAATTCAGCGGGATTGACGTCAGACGCCAGAAGCTGATGAAATGAAACAAAGAAGGATTTGAAAATTGGAAAACAAAAATAAATGCTGCATAAAGACTTCAATAGGCGGTCAGGCCCTTATCGAAGGAATTATGATGAGAGGCCCGAAGAAAACCTCAATGGCAGTGAGAAAGACTGACGGAACCATGGTTATCGAAACGAATCCGACAGTCATTTCGAAATCCAAAGTCAGAAAAATTCCTGTTATCCGCGGTGCTTTTGCTTTCGTGGAATCAATGATTTCCGGATACAAGGCACTTATGCGTTCTGCCGAGCTTTCCATGCCGACAGAAGAGGAGCTCGAAGCCGAAGAAGCGGCAAAGGCTGCCGAAAAGGCTGCCAAAAAAGCAGGGAAGAAAATTAAAGAAAGCACCCGAGAGGCTCAGCTTGAAGCTGCTGCCGCTGAGGAAAGCATTCCGGCATCAGAAGAAAATCCTGCTTCAGTCGAAACTGCGAAGAAAGAGCCGTCAGGAGCGGAAAATAATGCTGAGATTTGCAATCCTGCAGCAGAAGAGCTTGCCGTAACGGGAAATGAAAATGCTGCAGCTGAGACTCTTTCTGCAACCGGGACCGAAAATGCTGAAGAAGCATCGGACGAAGCGGATTCTTCCGAAAACACTGCGGCAGAAGCTGCGGATAAAGAGAAAAAAAGCGAGCCCGTTATCAGCAGCGGCGGAATGACCGCAATTATGATAGTCGGAATCGTGCTGGGCCTTGCCCTGTCACTGTTTTTATTCAAGCTTATTCCCGAAACGCTTTATCAGTGGACGGTCGGTCTTGCTGTCGAAGGTAAGGAAGGCTACGGAATAAATCTGCTGCGCTCCGCTTTTACGGGAGTAATCAAAATCATCATTCTCGTCGGATATATGGCAGCCGTTTCACTTATGAAGGATATCCGCCGGACCTTTATGTATCACGGTGCCGAGCATAAGACGATTTTCTGCTATGAAAAGGGAATGGAGCTGACTGTTGAAAACGTCAGAATCCAGACGAGATTCCACCCACGCTGCGGTACATCGTTCATCATATTATCTCTGCTCGTTTCAATTTTCTTTACTATGTTTATACCCGCAACGCTCGTTGAAAACAGCATTCTCAACGTCCTGGCACGTACCGGCCTCTCGCTTTTGCTTCTGCCTGTGATTATGGGAGTCGGATACGAGCTTATCCGTTTTGCCGGAAAGCACGATAACGGTCTTACGAAAGTCATTTCGGCTCCCGGAGTATGGCTTCAGCATATCACGACAAAGGAACCGGATGATTCAATGATTGAGTGTGCAATTGCCGCCGTTAAAGAGGTTATTCCGGAAGACGGCAGTGACAAAATGTGATTTCCGCTTTTCGGTATGCTTAAAGAAAAAACAATCCGGAGGGTGTTTTCACACCCTCCGGTACTTGCGACTGACCGGCTTGTCCTGAGGCAATTGAAGCCCGGGGACGCCGGCGATATGTTTTTATATGCTTCAAGGCGGGACGTCACCGAATTCCTGACCTGGGAAGCACATCCGTCGGAAGAATACACCCGCGACTTTCTCGTATTTGTTCAGGACAAATATAAAGAAGGGGAATATTATGACTGGGCTGTTATTCTCAAGGACGAACGGGGCCGTGAAGGAACGATGATAGGAACCTGCGGCTTTACTTCGTTCGATTTTCCGAACAATTCCGCAGAAATCGGATACGTAATAAACCCGGCTTACCGAAACAGGGGCTACGCCACTGAAGCAGTCAACCGGGTTTTAAGATTTGCTTTTGAGGAGCTTGAACTCAACAGAGTTCAGGCAAGATACATTATCGGAAACGACGTATCCCGCCGTGTGATGGATAAGTCGGGTTTCCGCTTTGAAGGAGTCTGCCGTGCAGGTCTTCTTCACAGAGGGAAATATCGCGACGTGGGTGTCTGTTCAGTTCTGGCAGGTGAATGGTTCCGCAAAAACGGAGCTGTCATCTGATCAATGACCTTCAGGACGCTGAGAGTGTCGTTCACCGTCGGGGACCGGTCTTCCGTCTTCAGAACCTTCACCTCTGCCGCCTCTGAAGCCTCTGCCTTCACCGTGACCTCCGGGTCTGAAACCGTGTCCCTCACCGTTTGCACGGCCTTCGCCGTGACGGTGATGACGGCCTTCTTCACTGACGGAGGCGTCCGGGTCGTCTTCATCAATCAGATCTTTTCCGCCTTCGACGTACCTTCTTGCCTGTGTGGCAAAGAGATTGTAATACTCGCCGTGGGCTTCCATAAGTTCTTTATGTGTTCCTTCTTCAATGAGCTGACCCTGTTTCAGCACGATAATCTTCGTTGCGATAACCGCACTTGAAAGTCTGTGGGAAACGAAGATCGTCGTTTTATCCTGTCTGAGATTGTCGAATTGGTTGAAGATTTCCTGCTCGGCCATCGGGTCGAGAGAAGCAGTCGGTTCGTCAAGAATGAGAATATCGGAATCACGGTAGAAGGCTCGTGCGATTCCGAGCTTCTGCCACTGACCGCCGGACAGTTCAATACCGTCGCGGTCAAAGATACGCATAAGCTGGGTGTCGTACCCGGCGGGAAGATTATTGATATAATCCGTGGCGTTTGCCTGTTTTGCACTTTCTTCAATGCGGGAATCGTCAAGCGGACGGTCAATGTCGCCGAACTGAATGTTTTCACGGACCGATACGGCATATTTGCCGAAGTCCTGGAAAATGATACCGAAAATTCCGTAAAGTTCTTCAACCGAGTATTCTTTGAGGTCACGTCCGTCAAGAAGAATTCGTCCTTCGGTCGGGTCGTAAAGTCTTGTGAGCAGTTTTATCAGCGTCGTTTTTCCGGCGCCGTTCAGACCTACGAGAACGACGGTTTCACCGGGACGGAAGCTTGTTGAAAAATCTTTTATAACGCAGTAGTCTTTCCCGGGATATGCAAAGCTGACGTGGTCAAATTCTATGGTGTGCGGAACACCGAGCTTTACACCGGCAGGCGTATCGAGGGAAGGAACAATCGTCTGCTTTTCATGCATAAAGGCAAGCAGATTGTCAATAAACAGTGTGCCTTCGTAAATTGAGGCCGAGGTGTTAATCAGAGAAGTGACATGCGTAGCAATATTTGTAAGTGAATTCGTGAATTTTGAATACTGACCAATATCGAAGGTTCCGAGAAATACACCGTAAGCTATAACGCCGTAGAAGAAGCAGTTTACGGATGCCGAAACGATGGCAATTCCTATCATCCATGCGCTTTCATGAACGATAAGCCGCCGCAGTCCCGCATAATACCTTGAGAAAACACTTTCATATCTGCCGATGAACTTGTCCGACAGATTGAAAATTCGAATTTCCTTTACCATATCCTTGTTTACGAGAAGGTCGGCATAATAATTCATCTGACGGCGGTCACTTGAGCGGCTTCTCATATACTGGAAGTTCTTGCGTCGGTAAACGAAGTTGACGATTGCAGACGGAATTGTGATTATTACGATTCCGACGGGCATCCACCACATGTTCGGAATGGTTGCAAGAATTCCGATATAGCTGACAAGCGCGATAACGTCGCTGAGAATACCGAAAAGAGACTGCATTGTCTGCACCGGTCTGTTTCCGGCTTCACGGTTGGCATTTTCGAGCTTTTCGTAAAAAGCCGGATTGTCAAACGAAGCAAGGTCGACGGTTTTGGCCTTGTTCATAATTTCAAGCTTAACCTGCTTTACAACCTTTTCACCGGCGGCTCTGATAATCGTGTTGCTGATTCTGTCCACCACTCTCTTGATAATTCTGTAAGCAAACAGAGTAATCAGCATTGTGAGAATTGCCGAACCCCAGAACGAAGCGACTGAAACCGTGCCGGTCTGAGCTCTTTCCTCTACCACCTTCTGCATCTCGCTGATAAGCGAGGATGAAATCACGGTTCCAATGGGACCCATAACGCCGTCGAATACCGATATGAAGAGAAGCGTGCAGAGTATGAGCGGACTCGTTTTCCAGACCAGGCACACTATGTACCAGAGTCTTGAGAAAAAGCCGCCGAGCAGCTCGTCGAAATAGCGCGGCAGATCCTTTAAATTCTTCGGAGGATCGACCTTCTTGTACTGATAACCTCCATGGCCCATGCCGGGGGGCGGTCCGTAAAAACCTGTCATAGAATCACTTCCTTTAACATATTGCTTATATTATACCACAAATAAGTTGCGGGCGCAACAGTTTTTAAGTTCATTTAAACCAATAAATAATCTGACACCAGAATCAGGTTAAAAATTGAAAGATAAATCTTTCAATCTCTGTTTTGCGGCCTTTGCCGGCTGTACACCGGCAATTTTGATACGCAAAACTGCCACAAAACAAAAAAGAAAGGAAGCTTTTGCCAGGCAAAAGCTATGGTAATAATTATGAAAAACTACCTTTATCCCACCGACGTGCTGCTTCCGGATTTCAATAAGACCGAAGGCAAAAAATGGGCAGTCGTTGCCTGTGACCAGTACACCTCAGAACCGGAATACTGGGAAAATGCCGAAAAATTCATCAAAGACTGTCCGTCCGCTCTGAAAATAATGCTTCCCGAAGCAAGACTGGACACTGCGGAAGAAGCGGTTCCGGTAATTCAGGAAACGATGAGAAAATACCTGTCTGAAGGAATACTCGTAAATCACGCTGACTGCGGCGTTTATCTTGAAAGGACTCTCGCAAATAAAAGCGTAAGACGCGGAATCGTTGCCGCTCTCGACCTTGAGGATTATGACTATTCAAAGGGGTCCGTATCACCCGTCAGAGCAACCGAAAAGACCGTTGCCGAGAGAATTCCCCCGAGACTTGCCGTCAGACGCGGCGCCCCGGTTGAAATGCCTCACGTAATGCTGCTCATCGACGATCCGGACGATGCGATTATCGGCGGAATTGCCGCAAAGTACGGAAAAAATGCCGATGCATACAGCTTTGAGCTTATGGCAGACAGCGGAAGCGTAAGGGCTTCTTTCATTCCATCATCTGAGTTTGCTTCAATCAATGAAAAGCTCGGAAAGCTTGCCGGCGGCCGCGAAAATCCCATAGTTCTTGCAGTCGGTGACGGAAACCATTCACTTGCAACCGCCAAAGCGGCATATGAGGAAATCAAGGCAAAGCTCGGGACCGAAGCCGAAAACCATCCCGCACGCTATGCACTCGTTGAACTTGTCAATATTTACGATTCTTCTCTTAAATTCGAGCCGATTTACAGACTTGTAAAGTCTGACAACCCAGGCGCACTGATTGCTGATTTCAGAAAATATCTCGCCGGGAACCGTGGCAATTGCGGAACTCAGACCTTCGATATTATCACTGAAAAGGGAAAAGAAACGGTCACAACCGATTGTGCTCCTTTTTCCCTGTCGGTTACCACTCTTCAGCGTTTCCTCGATGCAAGACAGCCGGAACACAGGGACGAAATCACCGATTACATTCATGGCGAAGACAGTCTTGAAAAGCTTTCGTCCAAGCCCGGCTTTGTCGGTTTTCTGTTTGACGGAATGCAGAAGGAACAGCTGTTCCCCTCCGTTGAGAAGGACGGCAGTCTTCCGAGAAAGACCTTCTCAATGGGGCATGCATCTGACAAGCGTTTCTACATAGAGTGCCGCAAAATCACTCTCAAATAACAGTCTGAGTGATATTTTCTGCGTAAGACGGCAACGCAAATAGGAAAGTACAATAAATTTACCATAATTTATAAAAATACTTGCAATAAACGTCACTTTGTGGTATAATATGCCGTAAATTTGCGGCAAGGACGGCAAATTCCGTCCCAATACTACCGCACAAGAGAAAGGTGTTATCATGAAAGAAGGCATCCATCCTAAATACGAAGAGGTTGTTATCCGTTGCGCTTGCGGCGAATCCGTAACAACCAGATCCACCAACCCCAAGGGCGGAAACGAGATCAGAGTTGAAATTTGCTCAAAGTGCCATCCCTTCTTCACCGGCAAGCAGAAGCTGGTTGACGTCGGCGGCAGAGTTGACAAGTTCAAGAAGAAGCTTGAGGCTGCCAAGAGATAATCTGACTTTCAGATTGAATAAACGGGGTGCCGTCTGACGCCCCTTTATTTTTTCCTTTTTCACAAAGAGGTGATTTTCATGAATTACACGGAACCCAATATTACAGAGTCCAAGGCCGTTCTCGTCGGACTTGCCACGGATGATACTTCAAGAGAAGAATGCGAGATTTCAATGGCCGAGCTGCGCCGTCTGCTCGACACTGCCGGCGGAGAAACCGCGGCCATAATGATTCAGCAGAGACACACGCCCGACGTAAATACCTATCTCGGTTCCGGCAAGCTTGCGGAGCTCAAAAAACTGTGCTCCGATTTTGATGCCGGTATGGCCATTTTCGATACGGAGCTCACGCCTTCTCAGATAAGAAACATTGAGGACTGTCTCGGTGACATTACGGTTATCGACCGTTCGATGCTTATTCTGGATATATTTGCGCTGCACGCGGTTACCGCCGAAGGTAAGCTTCAGGTTGAACTTGCACAGCTGAAATATACGGCTCCCCGCCTTGCAGGTCAGGGCAGGGAAATGTCAAGACTCGGCGGAGGTATCGGAACACGAGGTCCGGGCGAATCAAAGCTTGAATCGGACAGAAGATATATCAAAAAGAGAATTCAGGGACTTGAGGACGAGCTTGAAGCTCTTGAAACACAGCGAAAGACGATGCGCGCCTCGCGTGACCGTTCCGGCATAAAAAAGGCCGCAATCGTCGGATATACAAACGCGGGAAAGTCGACTCTGCTCAACAGACTGACCGACGCGGGAATTCTCGCCGAGGACAAGCTGTTTGCAACGCTTGACCCCACGACCAGAAAATTCACACTTCCGAATTCCGAAACGGTTCTGCTCACCGACACGGTCGGTTTCATACGGAATCTCCCGCACCATCTTATCAAGGCGTTTTCATCAACGCTTGAAGAAGCGGTATATGCTGACATCCTGATAATCATTGTCGATGCATCCGATCCCGAGTATCCGTCTCAGCTTGAGGTGACCGAAAAACTGCTTGCGGAGCTCGGTGCAGGTAACAAGCCCACTCTGCTCGTTTACAACAAGTGCGATAAGGAAGCAGCGGACGACGGGCTCCCCATGCCGGACCTTTCCGAAAACGAAAGCAGAAAAACCGTATGCATTTCTGCGCTGACAGGGCAGGGAACGGATGTTTTCTGCGATAAACTTATTGAACTCCTTCATTCGGGAAAGAGAAGAGTAAAGTTTGTCATCCCGAACAAGGATGCCGGAATGCTGAATATCCTTTATAAAAACGCTTCGGTTGAAAGCGCAGAATACGGTCCGGACAGTATCACGGCAGTTGCCGTCTGCGATTCGAAAATACGCGGAATGCTGGGCGCTTATGACGCGGGTGACTGCGATGGCGCAGAATGAGTCGTACAAAACTCTGTCTTCCCTCGGAGAGGGAAGACTTACAGACAGAAAATCCGAATTCATCGCCTACGCAAGACCGATAAAATCAGAGGAAGAAGCCCTGTCTTTTGTCGATGAAATCAGGGCAAAGCACAGGGACGCCCGCCACTGCGTTTATGCTTATTATATGCGGGGCGGAGCACACAAGCGCTGCTCTGACGACGGTGAACCTTCCGGAAGCGCAGGGAAGCCCGTGCTCGACCTGCTTGAAAAAAATCTGATTGAGGATTCGGTGATAGCCGTCGTCAGATATTTCGGCGGGATATTGCTCGGAACCGGAGGCCTTGTCAGAGCTTATTCGGGAGCTGCCGCTGCCGCGGTTGAAAATGCGGGAATCAGAACGCTGAGTCTTCGCGTCTTTCTTGAGTTCCGCGCCTCATATAACGACTGGTCAAGGTTGGAAA
>DCGL01000029.1 GCA_002314565.1 Clostridiales bacterium UBA1779 | reverse complement strand
CGGAGAAATTCCGCCCTACTCGATCCCGGATTATTCGGGCTTTTCTTCGGATTCGACTTCAACGTCAACAGCGTCTTCACTGTTTTCGTCTTCATCGTCGAATTCTTCTTCATCCCAGAATTCGTCGTCGCATTCACCGCTCTTGCAAATGCAGCAGCGGATGCCTTTCTTCTTGCAGTAAAGATATGCGGCATATCCTACAGCGGCAACAGCGGCAATAATACCGAGAGTGATGCCGACGATCTTGACGTAATTGGGCTTTTCGGGTTCTTTTCTGAATAAGAACATATTAGTATCCTCCATAGTATAAAATAGTACAAAATAATTATACCATACTTTTTGAAAAAAGCAAGTTTTTTTGAAAAATAATTTTTACTATTGTAATATATAAGGAAATAGAGTAAAATATATAAGAATAAGTCTTTGTAATATGGGGAGATATGTTTATTGACATATTATGATATAATTTCAGCTCTCGGAAAAGCGGGAATTGAAAATCCGGAAACGGATGCTTCCTTGCTGATTTCTGAACTGTGCGGGGTTCCGCTTCACGAGCTGGTTTACAGAAAACGCGAAGATTTCAGAAATGAAGCCCTCATTTCGGGACTTGAGAGAAGAATCAGGCGCGAACCGCTTCAGTATATTCTCGGCGCATGGTATTTTCACGGGCTGCGCTTTGAACTGAACAGAGACTGCCTGTGTCCGAGAGAGGATACCGAACTCATTGTCGACACCGCAATAAAGCTGATACCCGAAAACGGTATTTTCTGTGACATCGGGACCGGCAGCGGCGCTATTGCCGTTTCGGTTCTTGTATGCCGGCCCGACCTCAGGGCACTGTGTGCAGACATATCGGAATCTGCGCTCTCGGCGGCAAGGAAAAATGCAGAGAATAACGCTGTACTTGACAGATGTTCATTCGTCAGGGCGGATGCTTTGAATCTGCAGAGTCTGAAAAGTCTCGGTACCTTTGATGCTGTCCTTTCAAATCCCCCGTATATTCCGACAAAGGATTGTGACAGCCTTGCGCCTGAACTCTCGTACGAGCCGCGAATTGCTCTTGACGGCGGAAGTGACGGAATGACATTTTACAGGTCAATCCTCAACGCAGAATTTCTGTGCCCCGGGGCTCCGCTGTTCATATTTGAAATAGCTTATGACGAAAAAGAAAAGATTGAAACGCTTGCCGGGGAACATGGGATGACAGTTCAGCTGCTCTGCGATCTTGCGGGCAATAACAGATGTGCCGTAATAAGAAAAAACACTGAGGCTTAAGGCTGCAAACAGCAGCTGCGACCGTCTGATATGCACTTATCGGCAAAAAGAAAAGGTGCCGGAATCTGTCTTTCAGCACCTGATGAATATTGGCACCCGTGAGCGGAATCGAACCGCTGGCCTAACGCTTAGGAGGCGTTCGCTCTATCCTACTGAGCTACACAGGCATATTTAACTTAATTATTATACCACAATACGGTCTGCATTTCAAGACCAAAGTGCACGCATACCAAGGAAAGGAATCAAAGTCATATGACAGTCAATGAATTTTATGCATATCTGGAAGAGAGAATTCCCGTCTCTCTCACGCTTCCCGGGGATAAGGACGGAATGTCCTGCTGCCCCTGTCCCGACAAAACCGTGAACAAGGTGCTCATAGCCCTTGATGTAACGTCGGAAGTCGTGGATGAAGCCATTGAAGAGGGCTGCGAAGTCATTCTTGCCCATCATCCTATGCTTTTCGGAGGTCTTTCCGAAGTCAATGCCGAAAATTACCGCGGAAATAAGCTCGTCCGTCTGATTTCAAACGGAATTGCCGTTATGAGTTTTCATACGAGACTGGACGGTGTCAGCGGAGGGGTCAGCGATATGCTTGCAGACTTAATAGGCGTGAAAAACACGGTTCCGACAGGTGAATGCGGAATTGCAAGAATCGGTGAGCTTGAACAGCCGCTGCCGGCAAGTCTTTTTGCAAAAAAAATCAAAGCTGCGCTGTCGGCCCCTGTCGTCGAATATTCGGACTGCGGAAAGCTGATAAAGACCGTGGTGGTCGGAGGCGGTTCAGTCAACTCTCATCTGAAATATGCAATTGAGGCCGGTGCCGACGCCATGGTGGGCGGTGAAATCGGCTATCATAATCTGACCGATTCGCGTGATTTCGGCATTTCACTGTTTTCAGCCGGTCATTTCTATACGGAAAACCCTGTCTGTGCAAGACTCTTTGAACTGACGGCAGAGGCAGGACTTATTCCGATGATAACGTTTTCAGACAGAATAGCTTACGAAACAGATGATCAATAAGTATAAATTTCTGCTTCTTGATGCGGATATGACGATTCTCGACTTTAAGAAGTGCGAAAAGCATGCCCTGAAAGAAGTACTTGCACGCAGAGAAATACGAAACGACGACGAAACCGTTGAGATTTACAGCAGAATTAACGACAGCTGCTGGAAAAGACTTGAAAGAGGGGAAATCAGAAAGGATTTTCTGAAACACGAAAGATTCAGACTGTTCTTTGAAGCCATCGGCGCAGATGATGACCCATACGAAACCGCGGAACAGTATGCCAAAGGACTGGAAACGGAATTTTTCGTGCTTCCCGGGGCAATCGAAACCCTCAATATACTGCGTAAAGAATATGAGCTTTATATAGTAACAAACGGAATTGCTTCCTGCCAGCATGCAAGGCTGGCGGGCTCCGGCGTCAAAGAACTGGTAAAGGACATTTTTATTTCCGGCGAGATAGGTTATGAAAAGCCGAGCCGTGAATTTTTCGAAGCGGCCTGCGCCCGTATTCCGGGCTTTGACGCGTCAAAAGCTCTGGTTGTCGGCGACTCTCTGACCTCTGACATCAGAGGAGCCCGTAATTTCGGACTTGACAGCTGCTGGCTCAGCTTCGGGAAAGCAAAGCCTTTGGACGAAACCGTTACATACGTAATCAACGATATCACCGGACTTCCGGAACTTCTCAAGGAAATAACGGTCAGATAAATGAGTATTGACAAAATTAAAATATTATCCGAAAAGCTGTGTGCCTCGGGTATCGGATACAGCCGGGACTGCGTTCTGGCAGCCGACACTTCCTTCCGGATCGGAGGTCCCTGCGATATTGCAATCAGACCGGACAGTGAAGAAAAAATGATTTCAGCGCTCTCGCTGCTTGAGGATGAGAAGGTTCCGTTTATCACGGTCGGCCGCTCGTCAAACCTTCTGTTTGACGATAAGGGCTTCCGCGGTGCGGTTCTGTTTACTTCCGCCATGAAGGACGTCAGCTTTGACGGAAATGAGCTTACTGCCGAGTCAGGCTGCCCGTTGACACTTCTTGCCGGAATGACTGCCGACAGAGGGCTTTCGGGACTTGAATTTGCATACGGAATTCCGGGATCGGTCGGCGGTGCGGTATATATGAATGCCGGGGCATACGGCGGACAGATTTCCGACGTATTTTCTAAGTGCCGTGTATACGATACGGAAAACAGGGCAGTACGTGTACTGAACTTTGACGAAATGAATTTTTCATACAGACAAAGCGCGCTTCGTGAAAACCGGAAACTGATTATGCTATCGGCAAGCTTTTCACTGACTGCCGGAAATACGGAAGAAATCAAAGCAAAAGAAGCCGACTTTCTTGAACGCAGACGTTCAAAGCAGCCTCTTGAATATCCCAGTGCAGGAAGCGTTTTCAAACGCCCGCGCGAGGACGTATTCGTTGGTAAAATGATTGAAGATGCCGGGCTCAAGGGAACGACTGTCGGCGGGGCTCAGGTTTCCGAAAAGCATGCCGGGTTTATCGTAAACCGCGGCGGAGCAACTTCAGCTGACGTTCATGCGCTTATCGAACTGGTTCAGCGCAGACTGTATGAAAAATACGGTATCGTGCCGGAGTGCGAAATCATTTCAGTGCCGGAAATACCTTCGGGAAATTGATTTCTCCGACGTTCAAGATTGAAAGATAAATCTTTCAATCTCGGATTTGCAGCTTTTACCGGCTGAACACCGGCAATTTTGCGTTGCAAAACCGGCCGCAAATCCAACGGAAAGGAAGTTTTTCCCCGCAAAAGTTATGGTCAAAAATATGAAAGATTTTACCTTAAAAGTAAGGCAGGAGATTCTGTCCCACCGGCCTTCGACAGTCTGCTGCAGACGTGCCATGCTTGCAGGAATACTTATAAATTCCGAGTGCGGACTTGACGGAACCGTTTATATCAGACTCTGCGGCCGTGATTGCACCGAAACTGCGAGGAAGCTGCTTTTCGACGTATACGGACTTGAAACCAAGCCCGAATATTCAAGCTGCTACGGAAGGCTTACCGCAGAGGGCGTCGTGGTTTCCGAAAAGCTCAGCAGTCTGCTGAGTGAAATGAAAAACGCTGATAACATTTCCGCCGAGCCGTCTTTTTTCAGATGTGATAAGTGCCGGCAGTTCTTTGCCGGCGGACTGATTCTGTCATCAGCCACGTTTTCGGATCCCGAAAGGGAAGAAAGGGTGGAAATCAGACTTCTTGACCCGGTTACAGCAACAAAAATAAACGCATTTTTCCAGAATTCCGGACTGTTTCCCTCAATGTCGGTCAGAAAAGGCTCCAATAATCTGCTGTTCAAAAAGAACGATTACGTCGAGGGACTTTTGGGACTTGCGGGAGCGGGAAAATCCGCAATGGAGCTCATAGAGTTCGGTCTTGTGAGAGATCTGAAAAAAGATATGAACCGCGTTTCAAATTGCGAAATTAACAATATAGCTTCGGCTACAAAGGCTGCGACCCCGCAGCTGAAAGCCATTGAAAAGCTGCGTTCCTTCGGAGGCTTTGACCTTCTGACGGAGGATCTGAAAATCACGGCTGAACTGAGAGAATCAAATCCCGGCGCAAGTCTGTCCGAGCTGTGCTCGATGCATCAGCCGGCCATATCAAAATCGGGACTGAATCACAGATTGCAGAAAATTTTAGAGGCTGCTGAAAAAATCGGCGGCGGAAAAACAGACTGAAAATCGCTGCCGGAATCAGGGTGAACGTTCCCTGTATACGAAAACACATTATGTCGGAAATATAAAGAAAGGTTTCAGGATTATTATGGGCGGATTCTGCCATCTTCATCTGCATTCGGAATACAGTCTGCTTGAAGGCGCCTGCCGTATCGCGGATATCCCCGCTGCGGTTCTCGCTGCCGGACAGACCTGTGCCGCAATAACCGACCGTGCTTCTATGTCGGGATGCACGGCGTTTTACCGTGCCTGCAGAGAAAAAGGCGTCCGTCCGGTAATCGGATGTCAGCTTGAAGTCAGTGTCGCGGAAGGACAGTCGGGATGGTGCGTTTTTCTGTGCGAAAATGCCGCCGGTTATAAAAACCTGTGCAAGCTGGTCACTAAATACTGTCTGTCCGGGCAGTCCGGACGTCAGACTCCGCTCGATTCTGAAACCCTGAAAAAACACAAAGAAGGCCTTATCGTTCTGTCGGGAGGCAGTGAAGGAGATGTTTTTGAACTCCTTAACCGCGGAGACCTGAAAAAAGCAGAAAAGACGGCAGAACTCTGGACTGAGATTTTCGGTAATGACCATTACTATATTGAGCTCTGCAACCACGGGCTGGGAATCGAAAGACAGCTGCTGCCCGAGATGTATGCGCTTGCAAAAAGCTGCGGTATTTCAGTTGTTGCGGCAAACGACGTTAAATATTTAAAACCCGAAGACAGCAGAGTCTCAAGGGCACTGTGCTGCATCAGAGAGGGAAAGACGCTTTCGGAAGGTGCCGGTCCCGACGGCAGCGAATATTATCTTAAAACCGAAGAAGAGATGGAAAAGATTTTCTCGGGTTTTGACGGAGCCTGTGAAAATACAGTTCTGATTGCGGAACGCTGCAATTTCGACTTCGATTTTGAGAGCAGATATCTGCCAGCTTTCCCGCTTCCGGAAGGTGTAAGTGCTTCAGAGCAGCTGAAGCGTCAGACCTATGACGGTATGGATGAGTATCTGAAGGCAGGCAGAATTCCCGCACGCGGATACCGTGCCGAAGATTACCGTGAGAGAGCCGAATACGAATTGAGCGTAATCGAAAAAATGGGCTTCTGCGACTATTTTCTGATAGTAGCGGACTACGTTGGCTTTGCAAAAAAAAGCGGAATACCGGTGGGACCCGGAAGGGGGTCGGGCTGCGGAAGCCTCGTTGCTTTCTTTACTCATATAACCGACGTCGACCCTCTGAAATACGGGCTTTATTTTGAAAGATTCTTAAATCCGGAAAGAATCAGTATGCCCGATATAGATATTGATTTTGACTTTTCGCGCAGGGATGAAGTCCTTGCCTACGTAAAGAGAAAATACGGGCAGGACAGGGTGTGTCAGATTATAACCTTCGGTACTATGGCGGCAAAAGCGGCACTCAGGGACTCCTGCAGGCTCAACGGCATTCCCGCATCGGAAACCGACAGAATAATGTTCCTGCTTCCGAAGGAAGACCAGTCCGTCGCGGAACTTATGAAGAGCGCAAAAATCCGCAAGGCCTGCGATGAAGATGCAGAAACCAAAAAAATATTCGAAACGGCTCTGTGTCTCGAGGGACTTCCGAGAAATATCTCCGTTCATGCGGCGGGAGTCGTGATAACCGACGGTCCGGCCGATAATTACCTGCCTCTGACTCAGAGCAGCAGCGCGGTTATATGTCAGTACGATATGGATACGGTTGCGTCGCTGGGACTTCTGAAATTCGATTTCCTTGCACTGAAATATCTGACGCTTATTGACCGTACGGAAAAAGCCGTGATGGCGGATTATCCGGATTTCAACCCCGAAAAAATACCGCTGAGCGATAAAAAGACCTTTGAATTGCTCAGGTCAGGAAAAACCTGCGGAGTTTTTCAGCTGGATTCCGACGGAATCACGGTACTGATCAGAAGAATCAGACCCGACAGCATTGACGATATTATAGCGGCGATAGCTCTGTACCGTCCCGGTCCCATGGATTCGATTCCCGTATATCTTCAGGGAAAAAACAATCCGGCGTCGGTAAAATATCCGCATCCCCTGCTTGAGCCCGTTCTAAAGGAAACCCGCGGCTGCATAGTATATCAGGAACAGGTGATGAGTATCTTCAGAATTCTGGCCGGGTATTCTGCGGGACACGCCGACGTTGTAAGACGCGCGATGTCAAAGAAAAAGGCTGAAGTGCTTGAAGCCGAGCGCGAAGCTTTCGTAAGCGGCGCTTCCAGTCATTCAATGACGGAAAAAGACGCGTCTGCCCTGTTTGACAGTATGACCTCGTTTGCCGGCTATGCCTTCAACAAGAGCCATGCCGTTGCCTATGCAATGATTTCATACAGAACTGCATATCTCAAGGCCAATTTCCCGGGATATTTTATTACGGAACTTATGAATATAAGCGGCGGCCCCATGCGGAATCCGAAATATGCAGAGGAAGCCGCGTATTTCGGTGCCCCGATTCTCCCACCGGATATCAACAGAAGTTCTGCTGACTTTAAGATGACGAAGGAAGGAATACGCTTCGGTCTGTCGTACGTAAAGGGCTCAGGACCTATGTTTGCCATGGCCGTGCAGTCACTTGCAGAAGAAGCTCCATTCACGTCGGTCGGGGATTTTGTAAAGCGTATGCCGCCCCAGGCCTTTAACAGACGTGCGGCTGAGGCCTGCATACTCTGCGGTGCATTTGATTTTCTGAATATTTCAAGAGCCGGTCTTTTGGCTCTTCTTGACCTTGAAATCAATGCGAAGGCCGACAGCTTTCGCAGCGGAGTTGCCGGACAGATGGATATCTTTTCGGGGACAGACTCCGAAAACGAAGCAATACCGGAAAGAATTTTCCGCCTTCCCGATTTTCCGGATGACGAAAAGAGCCGTACCGAGTACTCTCTTTGCGGAGTATCGTTTACGGATAAGAAAAATCTCACGACGAAAGACGGTTCGCATTACGTAAGAAGCATCAATCAAACAGGATACGTAAAAAACGCTTCATACCGTACGGACGTTTCAGCTGATGTCGAAAGGCCCGTCCGGGGCAGTGCCGGTTCCGCCGAAAACGACGCGACTGTATCGGGACAAGGTGCAAAC
>DCGL01000057.1 GCA_002314565.1 Clostridiales bacterium UBA1779 | reverse complement strand
TTGAAGATCTGAGAAAATTAACCCTTCGTCAGGTTGATTTTACGCTTCACGACGATACGGTAAAAAAAGTTCGCAAGCTGTTGACGCTCGGACAATTCCGCAATGAACGAATGTCCGCCCTTTCCACAAAGCATTTTAATACAGATATTGAAGCCATTTACACGGATATTTTCAGACATTTGACGGATATCGGTCAAATAAGAGCGGTTGACGCATCGTTTCTCGCCCTTTCCTATACGGCACCGATTACCATGCTCATTCACCTTTGTGACCGCGAGCCGGCTGCGGAAGAAACTGTCATTTTGAAGATTAAAAACCATGTTGCTCATTTTATTGCCGTTTTTGGAAATCAAATGCAACAGGAGAACGGAACAGATGGAATACATCAAAATAACAAAAGAAAATATTGACAGGGAGCACATTTGCTGTGCCATGTCGGGGAAGCAGGGTCTTGCAAAAAAGGAATGGATGAAAGAGCGCTTTGACGAGGGACTTGTCTTTTATCGCAGTGCAGAGCGTGGCAAGTGCTTTATTGAATACATTCCCGCCGAAAATGCCTGGGTGCCGGTCGAGGCGGACGGGTATATCTTCATCAACTGCCTGTGGATTGCAGGCTCAATGAAAGGTCACGGTTATTCCAATGACCTTCTGGATTATTGTATCAACGATGCAAAAGAGCAGGGCAGAAAGGGCATTTGTATTCTGTCTTCCGTCAAAAGGAAAAAAGAGTTTCTGTCCGACCCGAAATATATGGAATACAAGGGCTTTCAAATTGCCGATGAAGCGGATTGCGGAATTACACTGTTGGATCTGCCCCTTGCCGGGGATGCAGTGCCGCCCAGATTCAGGGACTGTGCAAAGCACCCGAAAACAGAGGAAAAAGGCTTTGTCATCTATTATACCGATCAATGCCCCTTTACCTGTTACTGGGTTCCGAGAGTTGCCGAAGCCGCAAAAGAAAACGGAATTGAACTGAAAACAGTTCATATCACGGATAAAGAAGCCGCACAGAATCTCCCTGCTCCTGTAACGAATTATGCACTGTTCAAGGACGGAGCTTTTATCACCCATGCCATTCAAACGGACAAGAAATTTCTGGCACTTGCAGGACTGTAAGAACAGCAGAAAGGATTTGAAATGAACGTTACATATGAGAAGAAAGAATCCATGACCCTGCATGTTATTGGGGCAGTCCTGCACCTCATCAAATTTGAATGTCCTGTCCATACAAGTGCAGTCTGAAAAATGAGTATAATATGGAACCGACAGGAGAACAGCATGAACGAAATCGTAAATCAGCCCTGTTTCAAACCGCTTTGTGTTATTTGGGACTGGCTTCGCCGCCCCTGCGAAATGAAAAAAGCCGACTGCATCGTCGGCTTCGGTAACTATAACTGTGATATCGGTATCCGCGCCGCAGAACTGTATCTGCAGGGCTATGCTGGCAAGGTGCTGTTTTCGGGAGGATTGGGACGAAATACTCTCGGAGTCCTGAGCAAAGCTGAATCTGAGCGCTTTGCCGATACAGCAATACGCTGCGGTGTCCCCGAGTGCGATATCCTCATCGAAAACCGTTCCACGAACACCGCTGAAAACATTGCCTTTACGCGGGAAATTCTGAAGAAGCACGGGATCAGGACGAAGACACTGATTGCCGTGCATCAGCCCTTTATGGAGCGGCGAATCGCCTCCGCTTTCGATGTGAACTGGCCGGATGTCGAACTTTTAACCACATCGTACGAGGTGGATATCCCGACATTCATTAATCACGCAGTGATGTACGGCGTGACGGAAAAGACCGTCGTCGAGGAGGTCGTTGGAGATTTTCAGCGCATGGAGCTCTATGCTGACCGGGGCTGGCAGAGCCGACAGGTCATTCCGCAGGAGGCGTGGGAAGCGTTCCATGAGCTTGTGCGGCTGGGCTACGGCGGGCAGCTTGCACAAAAATAGAATGCTTTTGCTGTAGTGCAAAAGTGTTTCCATTTTTGTTGACACTTTGTTTTCTCCGCAAAATACGTGTTGTCAAAAAAGTACAAAAAAACACCAGATTTTATAATCCAGTGTTTTTTCTAAAAAGTAGGTTTGGGCTTAATACTTGATACAATGCACCCTCTTAAACGATAGGGTGCGTTTTGATTTATTGTTCAGTCTGTGTTGTTTTTGGAGTGCTTTTCGTTGTGTGCCTTCATGGCATTAAAGGACTTTTCGCTGATTACATGCTCAATTTTGCAGGCATCTGCCGAGGCGGTTTCCTCGTCAACACCCAACCGCATGAGAAAATCAGTGAGGCAGACATGGCGCTCATATATCATTTCGGCAATTATTAAGCCTTGTTCAGTCAAAGCAATACCGCCCGCGGCATCAAGTACGATTAGCTTTTCATCCCTGAATCTAGCCATGGTCTTGCTGACGGCGGGCTTGGAGACGCCCAGATGCTCGGCAATATCAACCGCACGCACGACAGCGTTTTTCTTTCCGAGCACCAGAATGGTTTCAAGATACATTTCGCCCGATTC